>NZ_VPDX01000020.1:0-65659 GCF_013417475.1 Acinetobacter sp. YH12249
TTTCTGACTTAAATTTCGCTCAAATAAACTTCGAGTAATTTAAACCAATCAATCAATGAAAATAATTTCGATCAATCAACCAGTAAAAATCCACACAAGTTGTTCTTCATAATCTCTTAATGATCTTACTTAAAACCTCGTCAGTTTTAAGCTCCAACCCAACCACTTAACGTTTCGTTTCATGCATTGCGTTGGTGTGCTGCGTATTCTATACAGTTTCCGAACCAGTGCAAGAGCTTTTCTTAAAAATATTCAAAAAAGCGCATTGTACGTTTATTTTTTAATCTGAATTGCTATTTTTAGCAGTTTTAATGCTTTTTTCCAGTCATTTTTGGCCCGAAAGTTTAAGCAAATGTGAATTTCTACCGGTTTAGTTTTTATTAAAAGGGATCGTTGCATACGATCCCTTTTAATATTGAACAATAAATTTTAATTTTCCTGCTCGCCAAGCCAATTCATAAATTTTTGTCGTTCAGCTTTAGATGCCTGCTTCCATAACTGAATTAATTGCTGATCAAGCTGACCAACTGATGCATTTTCCTGAACGTTTGCAGTAGCAATATTCGGTGTACTTGCAGTTTGAGTGTAGACCGCTGCCGGCTGATTTGTTGGAGTTATTACTTTATTCGTTGTCAAATCCACAGATTTTCCTAAAACGCTTTGCCCTAGTAATGGTTTCGCTGCATCTTTTGCTCCCGCCTGCTGAACCAGAAGCTGATTTTTTGCATCATATAAACCAATAATTGGCTGATCTTTATATTTTTTCGCTTCATCAAAATTTTTAGGCGCGTTAATTAAAGCCAATTTATAAGCTTCACCATCTTTAAGTTCTGGAGTTTTTACAGTTACTACGCCAGATTTTAAAATGTCATGAGAATTGTCATTGTGCTGGAAAAATTCAGTATAGCGAACACTAATCGCATTCGTACCAGCATCCAGTTTATAAGTTTGATCTGAGCGTAATAGACCTGAACGTACTTCCTGATCATTCACTGCGATTATCTTGATTTCTTCAGGTACGGTTAATGTCACGGCTGAAAAAGCGGATGTGCTGCTCAATAATGCAACTACAGCTGCTGTGATACGTAAATCCATGTCACTCACTCATTCTGGTTAATATATAAAATTTTCATTGCACTATGCCGTGTATGAATGACAATTCTATGACAAATGCTTTGTCTCTACAGTACTTTACTCAGCATTTATCAGACTATCTATCTTCTGATTTCTGCTATATCACACATAAAAAAAGAAGTACTTAACAGTACTTCTTTCTCATCTCTAAATCGATTATGCAAAGGTCTTAAATCGTTCTGCATCATCCATAAAGGTTTTTTCACCTGGAGGGGCTTCGATTGAACCAAATACCAATTGAGCACGAAGCTTCCAGTTCGATGGAATACTGAAAGTTTGCGCCACTTCTTCATCAATGATCGGATTGTAATGCTGTAGTGATGCACCAATATTATGTTCAGCCAAAGCTGTCCAGGTTGCAAACTGAGCGATACCGCTGGCATGCTCTGACCAGATCGGGAAATTATCTGCATATAGCGCAAATTTTTCTTGCATTCCTTTAATGACATTCTGGTCTTCATAAAACAGTGCAGTTCCATAACCTGCCGCAAAACCATCTATTTTGCTATTGGTAGCCTCAAAAGCATCTGCTGACACCAGGTCGCGTAAAGTTTCACGCACAATATGCCAGAAAGTATCATGTGATTGACCAAACAAAATCACCACGCGTGAAGATTGCGAGTTAAAAGATGATGGACTATGTTTCACCGCCTCTTTAATGATGTTCTCAATTTCTGCCTGATCCAGGCTGACATTTTTCCCAATGGCATAAATACTACGGCGTTTTTTAATATGATCTAGAAATGCCATGATCTCACCTCGTTCTATTCTGATTATTTAAAACCGATAAGATCATCCTAAGCATTTTCACTGCCTAAAACAGTCTTATTTCGATAACAATGTGTTTTATTTATAGAACATTCTCAGAGATGTTAAGGTTGATCCTTTGTATCAGTCACCTTAGCACATACTAATTTCAAGAATCACAGGTCTTAGCTAAATACCTGGAAGCTGTCTGGGTTTACAGACTCAATTTTATCTTCTATTGCTTCTTTAATTGAACCGAAACAGAGCTGAGCACGTAGCAACCAGTTTTCATCAATCTTAAAATGCTCAGCTACAGGGTGATTGATCTGCGCATTATAATGTTGCAAAGAAGTACCTAGACCAGCATCTGCCAGCGCAGTCCACGCAGCAAACTGTACCATGCCAGAAGTCTGCTCTGACCACAGTGGAAAATCATCGGCACTAAATGGAATCTTTTTCTGTAATTGCTGAATGGCGCGCTGATCTTCATAGAATAAAATCGTGCCATAGGCATTTGCACATTGATCCAGCTTGATTCTAATCCCTTCATAGACCGATGCCGGCACATGCTGGCGTTGAATGTCTTTCACAATATTCCAGAATTGATGATGTGAATCGGCAAATAGCACGATAATGCGTGCACTTTGTGAATTATAGGCTGAAGGACAACTATGCACAGCTTCCTGAATCAGCTCGGTCAGATAAGCCTGACTGTAATGCACACGCTTACCTAGCTGATAGGTCCCACGGCACTTTTTTAATTTCTCAACAAAAGTGAATTCTAAATTTTCAACTGCTTTACTTTTTTTAGGAAATTTAAAATCCTTAGTCAGGTCAGTTGTTAATACCTGCCCAATTTTATTGAGTAATGCCATTTTCTACCCTCTACATATAGCCTGAACTTCAATCACCAGGAAAATCCCATACAATTATAATGGGTTTATTCAGGCAGGCAGGATTTGCTATTTTTTTATGCTGCTTTTTAGAGCATTCAAACTCCTTAAAAACAAAAAACTCCGCATTTAGCGGAGTTTATGTGACGCAAGTCGCATTAATTATTTTTCAGTTTCAAACAATGCAGCAACGAATGATTTTGCCGAGAATGGACGTAAGTCATCAATTTTCTCACCTACACCGATAAAGCGAATCGGTACATGGGTACGGCTGGCAATATTAAACAGCACACCACCTTTTGCAGTACCATCCAGCTTGGTAATGGTTAAACCCGTTAAACCTACTGCTTCATCAAACATTTCAACTTGATTAATGGCATTCTGTCCTGTACCGGCATCCACCACCAGCATCACTTCATGTGGCGCAGTCGCATCAATCTTCTGCATGACACGTTTAACCTTGGTCAATTCCTGCATCAGGTGACCTTTGTTATGCAAACGGCCTGCAGTATCTGCAATTAAAACATCCACACCTTTGGCACGTGCACTTTCGAAAGCATCAAAAATGACAGAAGCAGAGTCAGCACCATGACCTTGGGCTACGACGGCGATATTGTTGCGTTCACCCCAGATCTGTAACTGCTCAGTTGCAGCAGCACGGAAAGTATCACCCGCAGCCAGCATGACTTTTTTACCTTCGCCTTGCAGACGTTTTGCGAGCTTGCCAATGGTCGTGGTTTTACCTACACCATTTACACCCACGACCAGAATTACATATGGATTTTTGTTTGGATCGATATGCAGCGGTTTTACACGCGGAGCCAGCAGAGCGACCAGTTCTTCCTGAAGCGCTTTATACAGCGAGTGAGAATAAATCAGGTCACCGCGTGCAGTACGTTCAGTCAAATTGGCAATAATCGTTTTAGTCGCATCAACACCGATATCTGCAACCAAAAGCTGTTCTTCAACTTCTTCTAATAATTCATCGTCAATTTCTTTGCCACCAATCAGGATATTGACCATCCCATCGGCAAGATTTTTACGGGTTTTGGTTAAACCCTCTTTCATACGGCTAAAGAAACCGCCTTTTGTAGCAGGTTCTTCTTCCTGAGCTTCTGTCGCTACAGGTGCAGAAACCTCAGCAGTTGCGCTTGGTGTTTCTACAATTGGCACATTAACCGCAGGTAAACTCGGTAACGTGACATCATCATCTCCGATATCAGCATCAATCAAAAATTTGTTTTGCCCATTAGATTGCTGTTGCATGCCGAATCCTTGAAAAGCATTGCGTTAAAAAATTGAATTCTAGCATAACTTGCAGTGTTTTGAGCGGGCAATCCAATCCATGAATAAACAACCAAAAAATAACAGTGTTTGGTTGCTTTCAATACAAGATTTCTGAAAAATAATCCTAAATACAAATATCTATTCATTGGAAGACTTTGTGTCCCTATCTTTTTTTGCTATCTCCTCCTTATCCAGAATCATTAAACAACGGATTTCTCCAGCCGCTGTACTCCTCCTGAGTTTCGGTTTTAACCCCGTACATGCCGCAACCCAGAGTGAATTATCCCGCACCACCATCGAAACATATTTAGGTAATGGCTTAAAAGTCATTATCCGGGAAGATCATCGCTCCCCGATGGTGATGACACAGATCTGGTATAAAGTCGGCAGTAGTGATGAGTCCGGCAATATTCTCGGTGTCTCTCATGCTTTGGAACATATGATGTTTAAAGGCACAAGCAAGGTTCCCAATGATGAATTTACCCGCCTGAGCCGGATTTATGGGGGCAGTATTAATGCCGCAACCTTTACCAATTACACGAACTATTATCAGCTCTATCCCAAAGCCTATTTTCCGATGGCGCTAGAACTTGAATCTGACCGTATGAACAACCTGTTGTTACGCCAGCTAGATTTTGATCCGGAAATTAAAGTTGTGATGGAAGAACGGCGTCAGCGTACTGATGATAATCCGCGTGCCCAGGCATTTGAACGCTTTAGATGGGTCAGTTATCCCACCAGTCACTATCGTCAGCCCGTGATTGGTCACATGAAAACGCTTAATAATATTCAGCTGAGTGATGTTAAAAAATGGTATCGAGACTGGTATAGCCCGAATAATGCCATTCTGGTGATTGTCGGTGATTTAGATGTGCAAGAAGCTCTCGTTCAGGTACAGAAATATTTTGGTGATATTCCGGCGCGTCCCGCACCCTCACGTAATGATGTACTTGAGTTTGAGCGCTTAGGCTATCGTCATATGGAAATTGAGAGCAATGTTCAGGTGCCTAATCTGTATATGACCTGGAATGTGAAATCTCTAGCTACCGCCAAGAATCCTCAAGATGCCTATGCTCTAACCATTATTCGCAGCCTGCTGGATAGTGGAATTTCTTCCCGCCTGCAGGATCGTCTGGTTCGCGACCGCAAAGTGCTTACTTCTGTGAGTGTGTCTTATGATCCTTATAACCGTGGAGATAGCCTGTTTGGTATTTCCGCACTTCCGGCTCCAGGTGTAAATCTGACAGAAGCACAAACGGCCATCCAGAAAGAAATTGATTTATTAAAAACTGAAACTATTTCTGAGCATGAACTGGCACGGATCAGCACACGCTTTATTTCAAATCTGATTTATAGTCAGGACAGTCTGAGCGGACAGGCCAAAATGATTGGAAACCTTGAAGTAAACGGATTGAGTTACCGCCTGATGGATGAACTGCCTCAGCATTATGACAGTGTCCGTGCAGAGGACATTCAGCGGGTTGCTAATGCCTATTTTGTCCGTGAAAATTTAAGTACGCTCTACCTTTTGCCTGAACAGAAAGCTCAATAATGGTTATTACAATGTCTAAAGTTCGCTCTCTTATCCTTTTAACCAGCTTAAGCCTCAGTTCAATCCTTTGGGCAGAAAATTATTTAGATACCCAACCTGATCTGAATGATAATCCCAGTCAGTTACAAGCTATTCCTCTCCTGCAAAGTTTAAAAAACATAAATCAAAAGCAGGCATTCCAAGCACCTTTTATTCATGACCTGAACAATCGTTACAAAGTTCGTACCTTATTTGTTGAAACCCGTGATTTACCTATGGTCGATATTCAACTGACCTTTAATGCCGGATCAGCACGAGATCAGGAAATTGCTAAAGGTCTATTTGGTTTATCCAGCACAGCAGCCAAACTGATGCGCGAAGGAACAGATAAATATACAGCTGCACAAGTTGCTTCAGTCTTTGATGCCACAGGCGCACAATTTAGCGTACAGGCTTATCGCGATATGTTTGTGGTTCGCCTTCGAACTTTATCAGACCCCAAGAAAATGGAACCTGCCTTGTCCATGATGATGGAAGTTCTCAAAAATGCCACATTCAAGCCTTCCAGCATTCAGCTGGCACTCAGCAATACTCAAGTAGGACAAAAACAGCTTCAGGAAAATCCAAGTAAACTGATGGATATCCGGTTTTATCGGGCATTGTATGGACAGCATCCTTATGCCGAACCCATTACCGGCACGATTGGCAGTACCAAAAAAATCACAGCGGATTTACTGAAAAAATTCCGAGACCAGTTTCTGGTGGCACAAAACATGAATATTGCCATTACCGGCAAACTCAGTCCTAAACAGGCATTGGAACTTTCTGAACGAATTGCAGGCAATTTGCCTCAAGGACAGAAAGCTGTTGCATTAGCTGAACCTGAAGAAAAATCGGGTTTTGATATCGTGCATTTGCCTTATAACTCATCCCAAGCGCATGTGACCTTCGGCCACTTAGGACCAAACCGTTTTACTGAAGATCGGCTTGCTCTAGAAGTGGCTAATCGCATGTTTGGTGGTAGCGGATTTAATGCAGTATTAATGCAGGAATTAAGGGTAAAACGCGGCTATACCTATGGTGCTTATAGCACATTCAGCTTTAGTCAGGCACCCGGTATATTTAGCTTCCGTTATTCGACTAGACAAGATCAATTACTGGATAGCATTCAGGTCGCACATCAGGCTTTTATCAACTTTGTAAATCAGCCGATTGATACTAAGCGACTGGAAGAAACCAAGGCCGGGATGTTAAGAGCATTTCCGAATAATTACAGCAGCAATGCCACAATCAATGCCCAGTTAGGCACAATGGGCTTTTATGCAGAGCAAGCCGACTATCTGTCACGCTATCCAGAACGTCTAGCCAAAATTACCGCTGCAGATGTGCAAAATGCCGTGCGCAAACATCTGCATCCAGAACGCTTGACACTGGTCGTGGTAAGCCAAGAACTAGATAAAGAAGCATTAAAACTACGATTGGAACAGAACCTGTTAGATCCTTCTACACCACTACCGAATACGATTCCAATACCTAAGGCATATCCACAGAAACCGGCGGAAGCTGACGAGCCCGTAGAGATTCCTGTTGATACGCCTGCATCAATTTAAGATATTGACCGCGATGGATGCGTTGCTGTTGCAGCAAAGTCTGAGCCATATCCTGGGTTTGGGGCAAGCTCTGCTGTTCTGCAAGTTGCAGAAGCAAATTAAATTGGGAAGTCGTCAGTGGACGATAAATGGCAAATGTGGCCAGGTATAAGATTAATGCCACAATGAAAATAACAACCGCATTATAAATTTGTTCAAGCTTAATTTTATTCAGAAAATCGCTTAATTTTTTGCTATCTATAGCCATACACTACCTCAAGTTGCAGCTAGTGTATGGCTGGGCCCCATGAAGTTCAAGTCAAAGATTGAATGACCAGTATAAATACACATCTCGATATGACTATAAATCGGTTAGGATTTCAACAATTCGTACACACTCCAGGCAATGACCATAGCCACCAGACCTAAAACCAGTAAAATTGCAAACTTGCTTAAGCCGGCTTCTGCTTCAGGTGGATGCAGTCGATCTTCATCTGCAATTCGGACCAATTCATCATTATAGTGACTATAAAACTCTGCACGCTGGGTTTCGTCCAGAGCGCGGGTAAAATCATAAACTTCTTTACGTTGAGCCAGACTGTAATTACCTAGATGGGTATATTTGTCATAAATTGCCTCATCCAGTTTTTTACGGTGTACATGCGCCAATTCTGTAATCTGACTGGCTGTTGGGGGCATATCAAAACTGAGCCCTTCAAGAGTTCTTTGCATCATGTTGTTCTCCTTTTCTTTTGTTCTATTGTTAAAATCTATACCAACCAAACTTCCAAGTGTGTATAGTTTGATCGTACAAACTATAAATTAAGTAAACAGGAAAGCTGATATAGTTGACTTTTCCATTATTCTGTAATATTAGTTTAATAATACTAAGTTATATTTGTATTTAGACTTAAAAGTCTATCCGAAATCATAATTAAAATTAAGGAGTTTTTATATTATGCAGAATATCTCTCAACATGATTTGGAACATCTGTATGCAGATGCAGTGAATACCATTCAATCGCAAATGAACTTTGTCGATGCAGTAAAACAATTAGAAGATGCAGCGCGCGCCGGTCACGGTAAAGCAGCTCTCTTTTTAGCTGAACTGTATTATCAGGGTTTTCGTGTGGAACGAGATTCACTCAAAGCACAATACTGGCAGAACATGGCCACCATGCAAGCCTGAAGAAACGTCACCTCGGTGACGTTTTTTTATGCCATTTTTTCGAAATACTGCAATTAAGATATAATTTATTACGATTGCTTGCAAAGCTGAAACAGTAATTTCACTGGAACTTTCTAGAATAGAGCTGAACTCTAATAGCACTTTATTTTAACGACAATGCGAAAAATTATTCAATACGACCCGATTTGTAAAAACTTTCTTTTGAGGCTGACCATCCTCAAATCTATGATGTATTGCGGCGTTTTGTGGGGCGTCTATCATCAGGGTTGGGCGATGATGCGTGATCAGGAAGATTATATTTTTCCATTCTGGCTTAATTCTCTGGATGCCAAAAATTATGCCAAGGAACATTGGCCAGGTTATGTACCCCGTAGAATCAACCCGGAAGATTTCGAAAACAACTTGTTACCTACACTGTCCCGACTAGCCGTGACACCTACTTTATGTAGCGGCAATGGCACTAAACTAAAGTTATCCATTCCACAGATGCGTCACCTGTTTTTTTCACAACAAAGACTGCACTTTGCCTAAAAACATGTTATTTATAAAGACATAAAATAGACACCTAGAGATGTTCAGCTGGATACATACTCTAGGACTAATAATAATTAGATAAAAAGGACTCAATAGAATGACCAACGTAGCACAAGTGCTCGGTGATAAAGTACATCAGGCAGTTTATACCATCCGTCCAGACTCTACAGTTTTAGAAGCAATTAGCCTGATGGCAGAAAAAGGAATCGGGGCGCTGGTCGTTACCCACGAAGATAATGTGGTCGGCATTTTGTCAGAGCGTGATTACACCCGTAAAATCGCATTGATGCAAAGAACCTCTTTTGATACCACGGTCAATGAAATTATGACACCTAAAGTCATAACCGTGACTTCTGCAACTTCTGTTGAAGACTGCTTAGCATTAATGACTGACCGCCATTTACGCCACTTACCTGTAGTTGAAAATGACAAACTGATTGGCCTGATTTCGATTGGTGACTTGGTCAAAGCTGCAATGGAAGATCAACGTAAGCTGATTGATCAGTTACAACAATATATTTCAGGCTAAAATTCTTTCTTAGTTGAATACGTAAATTAAGACTCAAACTCAAAATGTCATTACAAACAAATGACAATGTCATATCAAAACCAGATTAGATATAAAAAATCCCAGCCTTAAGACTGGGATTTTTTGATTATTAGATCAAATTAAAGACCGAGTTTCTCTGCGACATAGTCAGAGTCTTTATCACCACGACCTGAAAGATTCACTACAATCTTAGTCTCTTTAGGCAGTTTACCCGCTTCACGAATTGCCCAAGCCACTGCATGTGAACTTTCTAATGCTGGCACAATTCCCTCAACGCGTGACAGGGTCATAAAGGCATCCAGACACTCCTGATCTGTTGCTGTAGTGTATTCCACACGACCTAGATCTTTCAGCAGGCTGTGCTGTGGCCCTACGCCTGGATAATCCAGCCCAGAAGCAATCGAATGCACAGGTAAAGGCTCACCCTGCTCATCTTCGAGTACATAACAGGCCATACCATGCAACTGGCTTGGTTTACCCAAAGTCAGCGTTGCGGAATGCTTATCAGTATTTAAGCCATGACCTGCAGGCTCTACCCCCACCAGTTTCACTTCTGGATCATTTAGAAATGCCGTGAATGCACCCATAGCATTTGAACCACCACCCACACATGCCACCACATAATCTGGGTTTGCACCGAAGCGTTCATTGGTTTGAACCTTAATTTCATCGCCAATAATGGACTGGAAATCACGCACCATCATTGGGAATGGATGCGGTCCTACCACCGAACCAATCGCATAGATATAGTTTTTCGGATCTTTCAAGTATTCTTCAAAAGCACTGTCGACTGCATCTTTAAGGGTCGCAGTACCACGCGTCACAGAAATCAGCTTAGCACCCAAGATTTTCATCTTTACGACGTTTGGATGTTCTTTTTCGATATCCACCTGGCCCATATGAATTTCACATGGAATACCCACCAAAGCACATGCAGTAGCCAATGCTACACCATGCTGACCTGCACCGGTTTCTGCAATGACTTTGGTTTTACCCATATATTTCGCCAGCAGTGCTTCACCCAGGCAGTGATTGATTTTATGTGCACCGGTATGATTCAGGTCTTCACGTTTTAAATAGATCTGTGCTCCACCTAACTGGTCAGAAAGGCGTTTAGCATGAAACAAAGGGCTAGGACGGCCGACATAGTTAGCAAACAGGTCTTTTAATTCATTTTGAAATTCTTCAGTTTGACGGATTTCCTGATAGGCAACATTGATGTCATCCATGGCCTGTTTTAGATCCGGTGGAATGAACTGACCGCCATATTGACCAAAGAAACCCTCTTCATTGGGCAACGCAATACCATTAATTTGATGAGCCATAATAATTCCTGAATATTGGAATAAGGTATAATAAGTGACTTTATACTAGAATAATTCGTTTTAAAGCACTAATAACTATAGATAAAGTCACTTATAGATAAATGGAATCAACGCGCCAGATATTTGGTCATATCCTCAATACCTTTTAAGGTCATTGGAAACATATGATCTTCAAAGATTTGCTTAATCAGGCCAATAGTATGCGTGTAATGCCAGTATTTTTCTTCTTCAGGATTGAGCCAAGCGGTTTTATCAAAATGCTGACGCAGACGCTGTAACCAGACCTGTCCTGCCTCATCATTCATATATTCGACCGAACCACCGACGGAGTTCAACTCATAGGGTGCCATGCTGGCATCACCCACTACAATCACCCGGTAATCCCGTCCATAGGTATTGAACAGATCCCAGGTATTCATGCGCGAGCTGGAACGACGGACATTATCTTTCCAGACATAGTCGTATAGACAATTATGGAAATAGAAATATTCCAGAGTCTTAAATTCGGTCTTAGCGGCGCTAAACAGTTTTTCACACTGAGCGATATGCGCATCCATTGATCCACCGATATCAAACAGCATTAGTACTTTAATACGGTTACGACGCTCCGGCACCAATTGCACATCCAGAATCCCCTGTTTGGCGGTTTCACGAATAGTACTATCAATGTCCAGTTCTTCAGCCGCACCCTGACGAGCGAACTTACGCAAACGGCGCAGTGCCATCTGCATCTGACGACTACCAAGAATCTGATCATCATCCAGATTACGGTATTGACGCTGTTCCCAGACTTTGACGGCGGAACGTTTACGCCCCGGCCCGCCAATGCGCACACCTTCAGGATGATCACCATAGGCACCAAATGGCGATGTGCCACCAGTACCAATCATCTTATTCCCGCCCTGATGTTTTTTATGCTGTTCGCGCAAGCGTTCTTCCAGCATTTTCATTAGTTCTTCAAGCGATCCGGCTTTTTTCAGTTCTTCACGCTGTTCAGGAGTTAAATGCTTTTCCAGAAGTTCCAGATCAAACCAGTCTTTGGGCAGTTTATGCACCTGATTCAGCAGTTCATCCAGATCAAAAGTCGCGATACCATCAAAGTAATCTTTCATGGCGCGATCGAACTTGTCGAAGTAGCGCTCGTCTTTGACCATCACAGTTTTAGCAAGCTGATAAAACTCGTCCTGATCGGCAAAAACCACGCCTGCCGCTACCGCCTGATTCAGATCAATCAGCTCACGGGTGGAGACTGGTACGCCATATTTTCTGAGGGTATAAAACAATCGCACAAACATGCGTGTTTCTCCCTTAGCGACGCGACATAAAGGCTAGACGTTCAAGCAGCTGCACATCCTGCTCATTTTTGATCAGCGCGCCGTACAAAGGCGGGATCGCTTTGGACTTGTCGGTATTTCTTAAAATGTCTTCCGGCATATCATCTGCCATCAACAGGCTTAACCAGTCGATCAGTTCTGAAGTTGAAGGTGGTTTTTTCAGGCCTGGAATCTGACGTAACTTGAAGAAGACTTGTAGAGCTTCATTCACCAGCGTTGCTGAAATATTCTCAAAATGCACATCGATAATTTCACGCATGGTCGCTTCATCCGGAAACTCGATATAGTGGAAGAAACAACGGCGCAGGAAGGCATCTGGAAGTTCTTTTTCGTTATTTGAAGTGATGATGACAATCGGACGCTGGGTCGCAGTAATGGTTTCACCCGTTTCATAAACGAAGAAAGACATCTTGTCGAGTTCATGCAGCAAGTCATTTGGGAACTCGATGTCTGCTTTATCGATCTCATCAATCAGCAATACACAGCGTTCTTCACTGGTAAATGCTTCCCAGAGTTTACCCGGCTTGATGTAGTTCTTGATGTCATAAACGCGATCATCACCTAACTGACTATCACGTAAGCGTGATACCGCATCATATTCATACAGGCCCTGCTGTGCCTTGGTCGTTGATTTGATATGCCAGGTAATCAGCTTCAGTCCGAGGCTTTGTGCCACCTGTTCAGCCAACAAAGTTTTACCTGTACCTGGCTCGCCTTTAACCAGCAAGGGTTTTTGCAAACTACGCGCAGCTTTCACAGCCAGTTTTAAACTGTCAGTCGCAATGTACTGATCCGTACCTGAGAATTGTTGAATATCAGCAGACATGATTGAACCTTATTTTTTTATTTACAGCGGTGAACTTTTCTTGTTTGACCCAAGACCCGTTTTACTGGATGCATAGGTCGACCAGCAATAGCCAATCACAGACCCGATACCAATGACAAATAAAATAAGTGACGCATTAATCCAAACGAGTTCATATTCCTTGGTCAGAATCCCAAACAGCAGCCCGAAAATAGCGGGTGCAACTGAAGCATTGCTGCCTTCAGAAACGGTTGGAGTCAACAGCACGGCAAAGGCCAATAGCCATAAAAAACCGCCCATTGCCTTTGGCATGCGCTTGGTCACGCCATACCAGCAGGCTAACGCAATCAGACTGCCCAGCAGATACACTGCAAACGCAATACTCTGGTCAGGAATTGAGTCCAATACAGCTACAAAACCATTCATTTCACAACTCCTGAACTGAGCTTAAGCTCCACGAAGACCTTCTGGTGCTGGCGCATTCGGGTTAATTAAACCTTCTGGAGGCATTTGCAGGAAGAAACCACGGGTAGAAATTGAATCCATCACATGTAAAACATTGGCACGTGCCAGTTTACGCGATTCACTCAATTCAAGATGCATGACAAAAGTCGCACGACCAAACGCAACACGTACCGGTTCAGCCAATACCTCTAGTGGTTCAAATGTTTCGGCTTCGTTCTCATCTGCAGGACGCGCCACATAAAGATACATTTCATCTTTTTTGCTAGATTTGTAGATAGACACTTGCATGTTTCAAACGACTTTTCTGAAAAAACAATCGCAAGGATACATCAAAAAAACGACAGAAACATTAGCCGCTTCAAATGCATCAGTCGTGATTTTGTATAATTGCTTTATCTTTAATCAATCTAGCAAAAATCACTCAACCACTTTCATCTGGGTCGACAGATAAGACTCATCCTGATGCAGTACCTTAATTAGCGGCAGAGTTAATAACTCATAGCGCCAGCCGAGCAAGTAATTTGGCAGATCCTGTTCATCCTTATGACATACCACATGCTGATATAAGGCATTCAGCCATTTCTTACGCATCAGCACTTCTTTCGGTACAGAGATTTCATTGGATATATTCTGGATCATTGTTTCAACCTTCTCGCCAATCTCTCTGGATGAATGGCGGATTGGGCGTGCCAGACGTAATGGCCAGTCGGCTTGGTCAGGCAGGAATTTCAACAGATCCAAAATGGTCTTGCCATGTTCACGGACAATATTGACCCGGATGTCTTTCATCTGACTGAGCTGGAAATTATTGCGCGGGAATTTCTCCACCAGATCAATCATGGTCGAGTTTTTCAGAATAAAACTACGCGGCTGATTCAGCGCCTTGGCAATCTGCTCACGCCATACAGCCAGTTGTTGCAACTGCATTAATTGACGGCGTGAATGACGATAATTACCGACATCCTGATAAAGCAAGGCAGTCGGTGTTTCTTCACCAATTTCATGGGTCAAAAAACGGCAATCTTCAAGAGCGAAATCGAGCAGATATTTGCTTTCCAGATCCTGTTTGACTTTATCCGACAGTTGCACCAGATAATGCACATCATTGGCTGCATACAGTAACTGTTCAGAGCTTAGAGGCCGTGCCAGCCAGTTAGAACGGGTCTGATCTTTTTCAATATCGACATCCAGCATCTGTTTTAAGGCATTCTGATAGCTGACCTGCAAACCATGTCCGAGGAATGACATGCCGACCTGTGTATCAAAGACATTGCTCAGGGCTTTTTTCTGGGTGTAGTGGTAAATCAGGTCAATATCTTCACTGCAGGCATGGAAAATATTCTGTTGAGCATTAAAAATCTTGTTCAGAAATTCACTCAGATCCAGTGTTGTTCCATCCAGCAGGTAGACATTGTTATTGACATTGATTTGAAAAACACCAAGTTTTGGCCATAAGGTGTCTACCTTAATGAATTCTGTATCCAGGCCATAGACCGGATTTTGATCCATAAGGTTCAGGACATGATTTAAGTCGTGCTGATGTTGAATAAATTGAAACATAAAGACTGAGTCTAAAATTAGATGCTCGATGAAGCTATATTACCCGATATATAGAATTTTTATATAAAAATATGACAACCAAATCACACTTTTTGTTCCATATTTTTCGAATATAGCTTATCTAGTAAACATTTTATATTTTTACTAATATATTTTTTATATTATATATTAAGAGAATATAATTAATATTTCACTTAATTCGCATCCGGTTATGCACTGCCTGGCTCAACGTATGGCTATCGACATACTCCAGTTCTCCACCTTGAGGCACCCCTTGAGCGATACGCGTCATTTGCACCGGTAAATGTTTACTGGCTTCAACCAGATAATGTGCGGTTGCCTGTCCTTCGACAGTCGCATTGGTGGCCAGAATCACTTCCTTGATCTGTCCTTGACTTAAGCGTTGCAGCAAATAGGGAATACCGATTTCTTCAGGCCCGATTCCATCTAGAGGTGACAGATGACCACCCAGAACATGATATTTACCGCGGAAACTCCCGCTTTGCTCAATGGCCATAACATCTGCCGGTGATTCCACCACACAAAGCAGTTCATCATCACGCTCAAGTGAGGTACAGATATTGCAGACTTCATCTTCCGTCAATGAATGGCAGATCGAGCATTCATGAATGTGATCGGTTGCTTCAGTCAAAGCATGTGCCAGACCGATCGCCCCTTCACGATTTTTCATGATTAAATGCAAAGCCATACGCTGGGCCGATTTCGGCCCAACGCTTGGCAAAATGCGTAATGCTTGAACCAGTTGATCAAAACGATCACTAAACATTGCGCATACTTCCTTAGAATAAACCAGCCAGACCAGGTGGTAAGCCCATACCTGAGTTTGCAGATTTCATTTTCTCTTCAGAGATCGCTTCTGCTTGACGCGCTGCATCATTCATCGCTGCTGCAATCAGATCTTCGATCATATCTGGATCGTCCTGTAACAGTTCAGGATTGATTTCGATACGTTTCACCACATTGCGGCAAGTCATGGTAACTTTCACCAGACCGCCACCAGCCTCAGCATGCACTTCAGTTTGCGCAAGCTCTTCTTTGGCTTTTTTCATGTTGTTTTCGACTTCTTTTTGCATGCGCTGTGCTTGCTGCATCAACATATTAATGTTCATAAAGATCTCCGAACATATATTTATAAAATTAGATTAGATCTAAACCGCGTGTAATGTCGCGAATAATATCATCAATTTCTTCCAAACCAACAGAAACGCGAATTAAACCTTCACGAATACCCGCTGCTGCTTTGGCTTCTGGAGACAATTTGCCATGTGTGGTTGTTGCTGGATGAGTAATCGTTGATTTCACATCACCTAAGTTACCAGTGATTGAAATGAACTGGGTATTGTCAATTACTTTCCAGGCACCTTCACGACCGCCTTTCACTTCAAAAGATACGATACCACCGAAACCGGTTTGTTGTTTTGCAGCCAGTTCATGACCAATATGTTCAGGCAAACCCGCATAGTAAACTTTTTCTACTTTCGGATGCGCATTTAAGAACTCTGCCAGTTTTTGTGCATTGGCAGAATGCTCACGCATACGTAAACGTAAAGTTTCCAGACCTTTCAGGAATACCCAGGCATTAAACGGGCTCATAGAAGGACCAGTGGTACGTACATAACCGAAGATTTCTTCAAGCAGTTTGTAGTTACCTACCACAGCGCCACCGAGTGCACGGCCTTGGCCATCCAGATATTTAGTCGCAGAATATACGACTAAGTCTGCACCAAATTTGAGTGGTTGTTGTAACACTGGTGTACAGAAGCTATTGTCAATTGCGAGCAATGCATCATTGGCATGCGCAATATCTGCCAAAGCCTGAATATCTGCCACTTCAGCCAATGGGTTTGACGGAGATTCAACAAAGAGTAATTTGGTTTCAGGCTGGATGGCATTTTTCCATGCATCAAGATCGATCAAATCTACAAAATCGACACTAACCCCAAATTTTGCGACATATTTTTCAAATAACGATACGGTTGAACCAAAGACTGCACGTGAGCAGATGACGTGATCACCTGCTTTCAAAAAAGCCATGGTCACTGCCATAATGGCAGCCATACCAGAGCTGGTCGCAACGGCGCGCTCTGCACCTTCGAGTGCCGCCAGACGTTTTTCAAACATGGCAACGGTTGGGTTGGTAAAGCGAGAATAGATATTGCCCGGTTCCTGACCTGAAAATTTCGCTGCGGCTTCAGCCGCATTTTCATAAACAAATGACGATGTTAGAAAAATCGGTTCAGCATGCTCACCCTCAAAGCTACGGGTATGACCTGTACGGATGGCTAAAGTTTCTAATTGATAGTTAAAATCGTCTTGCTGGCTCATCACTTTACTTCAGCCCAAAGGCTGCCTTTTGTAAAAAATTGCCAACATTTTGAGCGTCTAAGCTATTTCAGGTCAAGGCATAATAAGCAATTATTGCTTAGACTTCGACCAATTCTCCTTTGTATACGGATAAATTATTTACATGATTCAGTTAAAACAAAATATTCAACGCCAGAAGAAAAAATTAAAACACCTGAATGCACGGTTATTTAACTCGTCTTCCCTGATTCTTTCGCAAAAAACGCCCTTTGAATATATTGCTGCGACTGAGTTCTGCAAAATTCGCTATTATGCAGCGCCTGAAAAAAAGTACCGTGAGCCCTTAGTCTTTGTTGCCCCTCTTGCGATTAATATGGATATTTATGATCTGTATCCTTACCGTTCACTAGTCAAGCATTTTCAGCATAGCGGTTTTGATGTCTATTTAGTGGAATGGAAACGTTTCCGTTATAAACACCGTCACTTGAATTTCCTGTCTTTTATCGACGGCGCGATTCCTCAGGCGATTGAACGAATCTGCTCGCATTCAGGCAGTCAGTTTATTTCCTTGCATGGCTGGAGTATGGCTGGAATTTTTGTCACGCTTTATACTGCGCTACATTCCCCTGAACATGTTAAAAACCTGATTGTACTGGGTAGCCCGATTGACAGTTATGCATCCGGTCGCGTTGGCAAGCTTTTTAGCACCACCAACAAGCTCATTTCCAAAAATAAAACCCTGCAACAGGCGATTCACCAAGGATTGATTCCTAAGGAATATATTCATTCGCCCGGCATCATCAATGCATTAGGATTTAAGCTGCTTGATCCGATTGGCTGGTTTAAAAGCCAGAAGCAGTTTTTGATGAACCTGGAAAATGTTGAAGATGTCTATGAACATGCCACCATGGGCAATTTTTTGAACAAGATGATTGATTATCCGGGTGGAATCAATCAGGACATGGTGCTGCACTTATGGCTGCAAAATCCTTTAAAAAATGGCTCAATGACTTTAAACGGCCGAACGATTGACCTGAAAAATATTAACTGTTCCTTACTGGTCGGGGCTGGGAAAACCGATCAGATTGTTACGGAACAGTCAGCTAAACCTTTGATGGAATTGACAAGTAGTACCGATAAGACGTTTACTCTTATCCCGGGTGGTCATCTTGGACTGATGTCCAATCAGAAAACAGCCAATACATTCTGGCCGAAACTGACCACCTGGCTGGCACAACGCTCAACCCGGATAGATACTTAATTCCGGAAGAGCCGGCAATTTTCAGGTATTTATTATTTTATTCAGAGGGTATGACATGATTCAGTCAGTGGCATTTATTGGTTTAGGCGCAATGGGTTATCGCATGGCAGCGCATTTACCCAAGCATTTTGAGACAGTTTATGTCTGGAACCGTACTTTTGCCAAGGCTGAAGAACATGCTGCTGAATATGGCACCCAAGCTGTCGCTTTAGAACAGGCAGTTCAGGCAGATATTATTTTTTCCTGCCTGCCGACCAGTGCAGATGTTGAAGCATTAGTCCAAGGCCTCAGCCTTAAAGCTGGCAGTATCTGGGTAGACTGTACCAGCGGTGTTCCTGACGCTGCCCGACGCTTAGAAGAAGCACTGGCTGAACAGGGTGTGATTTTCCTGGATGCGCCTGTGAGTGGCCAGACCATTGGTGCGGAAAATGGCACATTGACTGTGATGGTCGGCGGTAATGCGGAAGGCTTTGAAAAAGCCCTGCCAGCGATGCAGGCGTTTGGCAAATTGATCAAGCATGTGGGGACATCAGGTGCCGGCTTTGCGGTAAAAGCGGTAAATAATATGTTACTGGCTGTAAACCTGTGTGCAGCAGCAGAAGGCTTTACCACGCTGAAAGCGCACGGCGTTGACCTGAATGAAGCGCTGGATTGTATCAATGCATCAAGCGGTAAAAGCAATGTGACTGAAACCGTTTTACCACAGCGTGTTTTGAACCGTAGCTTCCCTGTTACCTTTGCCCTGCCTCTTTTAGCCAAAGATACAGGCATTGCACTTGATCTTGCGCGCGATGCCAAACTGGCAGTACCACTTCTCGCTTTAGGTCAAAGTCTGGTGCAAGCTGCTAACAATCTGTCGGATAAAAATAGTGACTTTTCCAGTGCTGTAAAAATGTATGAATCATGGAGTAATATTACCATTGAGTAATATCTCGCCATTGAATAATAATAAACAAACCTAATATTGTGACTATAGACTAGCCACATGCAGTGATACTGAGGAAACTCTTATGAATAAGTTATTTGTTGCAGCACTCGTCGGTTCTGCAACTTTGTTTGGGGCTTCAACATCGGTTCTTGCATCTGAACAGGAATGCAAAAAATTGAAAAATGACCATGATGTCATTTATGCATCAAAAGGTTTCTGTTTCAAGGATCCTGAAGCAAAAGCAAAGTTTAATGACAATTGCTACACAACCAAGCCAAAATTTTCAGAAAAAGAGCAGCAACGTCTTGACGCGATCAAAGAACGTCAGAAAGAATTGAACTGTAAATAATACAATTCAATTCTGCTCAAGGAATGCACTTATGACTTACGATGACCAAAATATTTTTGCACGAATTCTGCGTGGTGAACTTCCAGCAATTAAAGTGTATGAAGATGACCGAGTTCTTGCATTTATGGACATCATGCCACAGGCCGATGGTCATACTCTGGTCATTCCTAAAACACCCGCAATTACCCTGCTTGACCTGGATCCTGAAGTTGCAGCCTATACCATTCAGGTGGTGCAAAAAATTGCCAAAGCGATTGAAAAAGGTTTAGGTGTAGATGGCATTGTACTCATGCAGCTCTCTGGCGCTGCGGCGGGTCAGACTGTTCCGCATGTTCATTTCCATCTGGTACCTACCTCTTTGCACAATCTCGGCAAACATGCTGCACAAATGGGTGATCAGGAAAAAATCAAACAACTGGCAGAGAAAATTAAAGCTGCTCTTTAATTCATTCTTCGTCCTTAAAAATGGAGCTTCGGCTCCATTTTTTATGCCTTATTTTTCATTTTTTATCATTATCAATAAATACAGAATTCATCTCAAATAATTTTGTTAAGAACAGTATTTCTCATTCACTTGATCAGCTTTAACTAAAGCAAAAAAAATCCTGCACAGAATCTTAAAAATTAAAATTGCTCCCTTTTTAGATTTCATAGATCTGCAATATTTCCTTAACCATACTGACTTATTCATCCTCAATACTGAGCACCAATACAGGATGGTAGCCAAGACCGAGCTACTGCATACACCTCAAAAGACCTAAAAAAGTCTGATTGGAGCTTTATATGAAAAAATCACTTTGCATTTTCGCAATTGGGGCGAGCGTTTTCACACCGCTCATGGCAGTCGCTGCTGATGTCAAAGTCTATGGACGTGCACATGTGTCTTTAGATTATCTAGATGATGGCCAAGATTATAATGAAGTTGGAATTTCCTCCAATGCATCACGCCTTGGATTTAAAGCTGAACAGACACTTGAAAATGGCATGACCGTATTTGGCCAGATTGAGCAGGAAATTAACTTTGCCAGTGGCTCTGCAAATGATGATGTCGAGTTTTCTACTCGCGATACCTTCGTTGGTTTAAAAGGTGATTTCGGTCAGGCAAGGATCGGCCGTTTCGATAGTCCATTTAAAGTGGCACGCAGTCCAGTTAACTTCTTTGGAGATATGGTCGGCGATGTACGTAACGTGACCCGTGTAGGGAATCTGCGTTTTGATGAACGTAATGCCAATAGCATTGAATATAAATCACCAAAATTCGGCAATGGATTTAATGTTCTGGGTGCACTTTCCCTACATGAAGCCAACAGCCCGGATGCATCTAAGGATGGTGAAAAAGATAAAGATAAGGCTTATGACCTTGCCCTTACCTACCAAAAAGATAAAGTTGATTTTGCAGCGGCATATGAACATTATGAAGAAGAAGCCAGTCGTGGTGAACGTGATGGTTTCCGGATTGCAGGTGCCTACAAAATCACGCCAGACTTGAAACTCGGTGGTCTGTATCAGTTCCTTCAGCATAACAATACCGAAGTCAATCCTGATGCTCAGGTCTTTGGCATCGCGGGTGAATATAAATTAGCAGCCAAGACCTCATTGCGTGGACAGGTCTTTCACCGTGATGTAGATGCCGATGATGCCAATGCTACTTTACTGGCGATTGGAATTGAACATCGTCTTGACCCAGCAGTCCGCATCTACAGCAATCTGGCCAGTGTATTGAATGATGAAAACTCAAATCTGACACCTTGGGCACAAGGCCGTAGTAATGCAGTGGCTGGCGCACGTGGTGAAGACAGCTTCGGACTATCGGTCGGTATGCGTTACGACTTCTAAAACCTTCCCAAAATTTCATATTAGAAAAGAGCCTGCCTGATGCGGGTTCTTTTTTTTAATTAATCCTGACTATTTTAATTAGAATAAAAACCGAATAAAAAACCCAGCAAAATAATCAGAATTAATAAGATTAAAAAATAAATTCCAACCATTTTAGTCAGATTTAAATAATCCTTTGTTTACACAAAATAATCACAAATATTTAGAATAATTATCAAACTTTTAATAATATATTATTAATATTTTCAATAACTTGTAAATATATATTTATTTAAACTATTTGGTCTATTTATTTTTTAGTTACAATCGATTAATAATATATAACAAACCACATAATAGGCTTGTTCACATGAGCTTAGTTTCTAAAAATTTAAACCAAAAAACAGTAAGAGAGATTACTGCGATTTTAATTATCAAGATCATTCTACTTCTGGTAATTAAAAATATTTGGTTTGATGCGCCTACTATTCCAAAAGATTTTGACACTCAAGTCGCCGAGCGTATCGCCGGCAATCCTTCCCAAATCAAGGAGACACGTTGATGATTTCTGAAAGCGTGGTCGATCTTTCGCGGTTCCAGTTCGCTATGACCGCGATGTATCACTTTATTTTTGTTCCACTGACCTTAGGCCTGGCATTTCTGCTTGCCATTATGGAAACCACCTATGTGATTTCCGGCAAAGAAATTTACAAAGACATGACTAAGTTTTGGGGAAAACTGTTCGGGATTAACTTTGCCTTAGGGGTAACCACAGGCTTGACCATGGAGTTCCAGTTCGGAACCAACTGGGCATATTATTCGCATTATGTGGGTGATATTTTCGGTGCACCATTGGCTATTGAAGGTTTAATGGCCTTCTTCCTTGAATCTACTTTCATTGGTTTATTCTTCTTCGGTTGGGACCGTTTATCCAAAGTACAGCATCTGGGCGTAACCTGGTTAGTTGCACTGGGATCTAACATGTCTGCACTGTGGATTCTGGTTGCCAATGGCTGGATGCAAAACCCGGTTGGTTCAGCATTTAACTATGAAACCATGCGTATGGAAATGGTGGACTTTGCAGCACTGATCTTTAACCCGGTTGCACAGGTTAAATTCGTACATACTGTTTCTGCAGGTTATGTGACTGGTGCCATCTTCGTACTGGCGATTTCAAGTTACTATATGCTGAAAAAACGTGACTTGCCATTTGCACGCCGTTCATTTGCGATTGCTGCCATTTTCGGCTTAGCGTCAACTCTTTCTGTGATCCTGCTGGGCGATGAGTCTGGTTATGAAATTGGTGATGTACAGAAAACCAAACTGGCTGCGATTGAAGCAGAATGGGAAACTGAACCAGCACCTGCAGCATTTACTTTATTTGGCTTCCCAAATAAAGAAACCATGTCTACCGATTATGCTGTGAAAATTCCTTATGTTATGGGGATTATCGCTACACGTTCTGTAGATACGCCTGTTACCGGTATTAAAGACCTGCTGGTTGAACATGAAGGTCGTATCCGAAACGGTATGGTGGCTTATGAACAACTGGAAAAACTACGTGCTGGCGATCAGTCTCCTGAGCTGAAAGCTGCATTTGCAGAAACTCAAAAAGATTTGGGCTACGGTCTGCTTCTGAAAAAATATACTGCAAATGTTGTAGATGCTTCTGACGAGCAAATTAAGGCAGCAGCAAAAGATACTATTCCACATGTACCAAGCCTGTTCTGGGCATTTCGTGCCATGGTCGCTTCTGGCTTCCTGATGCTGGTTCTGTTTGTTCTTGCAACTTTTGCGGTGGCTAAACGCAATGCAGAAAACAAACCTTGGTTATTAAAATTTGCATTATTTGCACTACCACTTCCATGGATTGCGGCACAAACTGGCTGGTTTGTTGCTGAAGTAGGTCGTCAACCTTGGACTATTGGTGAGGTTCTGCCTACACATTTATCGACTTCAAGCTTAAGCACAGGCGATGTATGGGGTTCAATCATTGCATTAGCAGCGTTCTACACTGTACTGCTGATCATTGAAATGTACTTAATGATTAAATTCTCACGCCTTGGCCCAAGTTCTCTACATACTGGTAAATACCACTTCGAGAAACTTGAAGCTGCAAAAAAGGCAAATGAGGAGGCTCAAGCATGATCGAATATGAATTACTCAAAATAATTTGGTGGGTACTGGTTGGCGTCTTGCTGATTGGTTTCGCCCTGACTGATGGCTTTGATATGGGCTCCATGGCGATCATGCCATTCGTGGGTCAGAATGATGAAGAACGTCGTGCGGCAATCAATACGATTGCCCCGCACTGGGACGGTAATCAGGTCTGGTTTATTACTGCGGGTGGTGCCCTGTTTGCTGCCTGGCCAATGGTTTATGCAACTGCCTTTTCTGGTATGTACTGGGCACTTCTGCTTGTTCTGTTTGCCTTATTCCTGCGTCCAGTAGGATTCGACTATCGCTCCAAACTGGAAAATACCAAATGGCGTAATGCCTGGGATTGGGGCCTAGCAGTTGGTGGTGCTGTGCCTGCACTGGTTTTCGGTGTCGCATTCGGCAATATGTTCCTGGGTGTTCCATTTACATTAGACGAAACAGTTCGTTCGACTTATTCTGGCAGCTTCTTTGCCCTGCTCAATCCATTTGCACTGGTATGTGGTGTTGTCAGCTTATCTATGCTGTGTGCACACGGTGGTGCATGGTTGATGCTACGTACAGATGGCGATTTACGTGAACGTTCTGCCAAAGCAACCAAAATCATGGGGATTGTTTATCTGGTAGCTTTCCTGGCAGTCGGTGCATGGTTATATTTCGGTGGTATCCAGGGTTATACCCTAGTGACTCCTTACGAAACTAACGGTATCGCTAATCCACTAGCAAAAGAAGTACTGACCAATGCCAACCCAGGCTGGATGAACAACTACAGCACTTATCCAATCACGATACTGGCACCAGTTGCAGGTATTTTAGGTGGCATTATTGTGGTATTGGCTGCATCTAAAGCCAAAGCAGGTTTGAGCTTCTTGGGTTCATCTTTAGCAGTGATCGGTGCAATTTTGACTGCCGGTTTTGCCCTGTTCCCATTCCTGATGCCTTCAAGCATTAATCCGGTTGCAAGCTTAACCATGTGGGATGCGGTCTCCAGCCAAAATACCTTAACTGTGATGACTGTGGCTGCATGCATCTTCGTTCCACTGATTCTGTGCTACACCACTTGGTGTTACTACAAGATGTGGGGCGTGATTACCAAAAAACATATTCAAGAGAATTCACACAGCCTGTACTAAGGCTGTGTCTTAGGAGATAAAATTATGTGGTATTTCGCATGGATTCTCGGCATTTTGATGGCCTGTTTCGCTGGTGTACTCAGTGCACTGTATATTGAAAATCATCAAGACCTGGATGAGAAATAAGAGATGACAGACGCTGCAGTTGAACAAGTAAAGATAGAAAAAAAATCTAACCCTTTTGCAATGGTGATTTCTTGCCTATTGGCTTTTCCACTCGCAGCGGTGTTGCTGGTTCATCCTGCTGCAATGCTGGATGCCAACGGGGAATATAGCCACCGCGCCATGATGTTTATCATGATCGGCATTTCAGGCGGTTTTATTCACGGGGTTGGCTTTATCCCTCAGCACTGGTTCTGGAAATGGCTATTTAGTCCGTTTCTGGCTTGGCCGTTAATGCTATGGGGTTATTACACCTGGTTTCTTAATTAGGTATTAAACAGCCAAAAACAAAGCCCTCATTTGAGGGCTTTTTGTTCTTTATTTCTTTTGTGAAACACAGCCTGTTTCATAGGTAGTTCCCAAATCCTGAAGGGATTGAGTAAACTGATTATCCAGTGTACTCACAAACCGGAATTCATCCTGCGCTGTCGCAAGATGCAGATTCTGTTCTGATAGATACTTTAACTGCTTTAAACCGGTTGCATATTCACAGGCTTTAGCAATCATAAGTGCAGGATGCTCACGTCGGTCTACCGATGAGTTCAACACGGCAAGTTTTAGCTCTAACTCATCATATTTTTGTTTGGTTTGCGCCTTAAATTCAGCCTGACTCAGTGGTTTGGCCCAAGCTGAAACAGATAAGCCCAAAATTCCAATGGCTATAATTAATTTATGCATTTTCCCCTCAACAATAAAAATTACATACGATTTATCTAAGTTATTGAATATTTATAGCATAAAGCTACTTTTAATAAATACGAGCAATAAAAAAGCCAGAACTGGTCCGGCTTTGAAAACTTACTTCATTGAATTTTCTACCGATGAGTATGAATTGACATCACAATACCCATCCCTGCCAACATGGAAATTACGGCTGTACCACCATAACTCATCAATGGCAAAGGGTCACCCGTCACAGGTAAAATCCCACTGACCATGCCTGAGTTTAAAAATACAAAGAAGAAAAAAGTTAGTCCGATCGCACCGGCATACAAACGGCCAAAGTTATGAAAGCTATTCATGCCAATAATCAAACAGCGAATAATAATGGCCGTAAACAGGCTGAATAGCAGAAACACCCCGATAAAGCCAAATTCTTCTGCATAAGTCGACATAATAAAGTCGGTATGATGTTCAGGCAGATAACCTAGATGAGACTGCGTACCTTGTGAGTAACCTTTTCCCATAATTCCGCCTGAACCGATGGCAATTTTGGACTGGATAATGTTCCAGCCTGCGCCCAAGGCATCTGATTCTGGATCGAATAAAGTTAGAATCCGTTTCTTTTGATATTCCTGCAACAAGAACATCCACAGCAGCGGCACTGCAATAGCTAAAGCAACAAAGGCTCCAGCAATTAAACGCCATGACATGCCACTGAGGAATAGTACAAAAATCCCGGGAATCACCAGACCAATATTTAAATCAGGTTGCAGTGCTACCAATACAAATGGCACGCCTAAAATCACCAAAGCACCGACAATATCCAGAAACTTCGGCGGGAAAGGTTTACGAGCAAAGTACCAAGCCATCATCAGTGGCATGGCAAACTTCATTACCTCACTCGGCTGCATACTCCCCACACCCGGCAACGTAATCCAGCGGGTTGCCCCAAGACGCTTTTCACCAATCACAAAGACCAGCAGCAGCATAAAGATACCGAACATATAAAAATATGGACTGGCAGCTTGATAAACCTTCGGTGGCACCTGTGCACAGATAAACATCACCACAAAGCCCACACCAAAACTGATCGCCTGGCGAATCACCATCCCCGAATCTTCAGAGGTGGCACTGTAAACCACCATCAGACCCAAGATCGCATTTAAAATCAGGAAACAAAGCAGCCATGGATCAAGGTGCAACTTGGTCCATCGGGAGGCATTCTGGGGATTAATACTACGTCCATCGCGTGCGGACTGCCGCAAAAAACGATACTGCTGTGAAGGGATCATTGGCCCACGGGTAGAAAATTCATGATGGCAAAATTATAAGTTAAAGTGCTCCGGAATAAATCGCCATTGACCGATTTATTCCATTTTTATTGCAATATATTTAGCGCTGGACAGCCAGAATCAACTTCGCCAGTTCCAGATCATCTGGATAGGTAATTTTAATATTATCGGAACGCCCCTGTACTACTTGGACGGGTTCATCTATATGTTCCAGTGCACTGGCTTCATCGGTAATGGTAGCACCATCTGCGAGTGCCTGCTGAATCGCACGCTTCAAAGTTCCAAGTTTCGCCATTTGTGGTGTTTGCGCCTGCCATAATGTCGAACGATCTACTGTCATTTCAATACCATGATCCTTTACGACACGTTTTAAGGTATCCCGTACCGGAATGGCCAGAATCGCAGCCTGATCAGTTTGAATTGCTGTATTGACCAGATCAATCAGGGAGCTTTGACTCACACAAGGACGGGCTGCATCATGCACCAAAACCCAATCCTCTTCTGAAGCAATCTCAGATAAATATTCCAAGGCATTTAGTACAGAGTTGACGCGCTCTGCACCGCCCAAGCAAAAATGTGCTTTATCCAGATGAGAAAGTGGCAGAGTCTTGGCAACATCATCCTGTGCACCAATCGCAAGGACATAACCTGCTAATGGCAATTGATTCAGACGGGAAACCGTGTGTTCAAGAACGGTCCGTTCCTGAATCATCTGGTATTGTTTAAGTTCGGTTTTGGAAAATCGGCTACCGGAACCTGCAGCTGGTAAAATGACCCACAATTTATGGTGTTGTTGGAACATCAGCTGATTCATTGGTTCTCAGGTCTACTTTATTCGGATTAAGATAAATCGGTTTATATTGAGTACTAATAGTGCTCATTTGCACAAAGGTTTCATGCGGCTTGATCAAACCTAGATCGAGACGGGCATGCTCTTCGATGGCTTCAATACCATTCTTCAAATCATAAACTTCTGCGGCCAGAACGCGATTACGTTCTTTCAGTTCTTCATTCAATTCTACTTGTTGCTGAATTTTCTGGGTCAATGCCTGATGGTCATTATAACCACCCTCACCGAACCAGTATAAATATTGAAACCCTGCGATCAAAACGATCGCAAGGCCCAACAGTACTTTACTCATCAAGGAGTCGAATACATTTAACATTGACATAAGTCGCTTAGTTCAAACCTTTGAACTCAGCTTTACCGCGATATGCAGCTTGAGTCAATTCTTCGATACGAAGTAATTGGTTATATTTCGCTACACGGTCAGAACGGCAAAGTGAACCAGTCTTGATTTGACCTGCTGCTGTACCTACTGCAAGATCTGCAATAGTAGAATCTTCAGTTTCGCCTGAACGGTGAGAGATTACAGTAGAGTAGCCATTTGCTTTCGCAAGGTAGATTGCATCTAAAGTTTCAGTCAATGTACCGATCTGGTTGTACTTGATCAGGATTGAGTTACCTACTTTCTCGTTGATACCGCGTTGAAGAATCTTAGGATTCGTAACGAACAGGTCATCACCCACCAACTGGATTTTATCGCCAAGGATAGAAGTCAGGTAAGACCAGCCTTCCCAGTCAGATTCGTCCAGACCATCTTCAATCGAGATGATAGGGTATTGATTTACCAGACCTGCAAGGTAGTCAGCAAACTGGTTGCTTGTGAACGATTTGTTGCCTTCGCCAGCCAGGATGTATTGACCGTCTTTGTAGAATTCTGAAGATGCGCAGTCAAGTGCAAGCATGATGTCAGAACCAGCTTTGTAACCAGTTTGCTCGATTGCAGACAGGATCACAGTAATAGCTTCTTCGTTAGAACGAAGGTTTGGCGCAAAACCACCTTCATCACCAACAGCAGTGTTCAAACCTTGTTTCTTCAAAACTGATTTTAAAGAATGGAAGATTTCAGCACCGGCACGTAACGCTTCAGAGAATGAAGTGAAACCTACAGGCTCAATCATGAATTCCTGAATATCAACAGTGTTGTCTGCGTGAGCACCACCGTTCAGAATGTTCATCATTGGAACAGGCATAGTCAAAATCTTTTGACCACGGAGATCTGCGATGTATTGGTAAAGCGGCGTTTTCTTTTCTTCAGCAGCAGCACGCGCAGCAGCAAGAGATACCGCCAAAGTTGCGTTTGCACCTAATTTTTCTTTGTTTTCAGTACCGTCTAAAGCGATCATCGTATTGTCGATGTCTTTTTGTTCGAATACTGATTTACCCACTAACGCATCACGAATCAGAGTGTTTACGTTGTTAACCGCAGTTTTAACACCTTTACCTAGGTAACGTGCTTTATCGCCATCACGAAGTTCTAAAGCTTCACGAGAACCAGTTGAAGCACCAGATGGTGCACATGCACGGCCAACTACGCCAGATGCCAGGATAACGTCTGCTTCGATGGTTGGGTTACCACGAGAGTCCAAAATTTCACGTGCACGAATGTCAACGATTTGGCTCATGAACAATTCCTCAGTTGATTAATAACAGGATGCTTAAAACTGCATCAATGGGTATCTAATTTTTCAAATCCTTTCACTAGAGTATCCAGCTCTTTTAATTGAGCCAGGAATGGTTCTAGTTGAGATAAACGCAAGGCACAAGGACCATCACATTTTGCCACATCCGGATTTGGATGAGCTTCCAGGAACAAACCTGCAAGACCTGTTGCCATACCGGCACGCGCCAGTGTAGTAATCTGCGCACGACGACCACCAGCAGAGTCAGCACGACCGCCTGGAGTTTGTAATGCATGTGTTACATCAAAGAATACTGGCACGTTCATTTCTTTCATGATGTCGAAGCCCAGCATGTCTACAACCAGATTGTTGTAACCAAAAGCAGAACCACGCTCACAAAGAATCAGCTTGTCATTCCCTGCTTCCAGACACTTATGCAAAATGTGGCGCATTTCGTGCGGAGCAAGGAACTGGGCTTTCTTGATGTTGATAATGGCATCAGTTTTTGCCATCGCTTCAACCAGGTCAGTCTGACGACTTAAGAATGCAGGTAGCTGGATAATGTCAGCAACTTCTGCCACAGGAGCAGCCTGATACGGCTCATGTACATCAGTGATAATTGGCACATTAAAATGTTTTTTAATGTCGGCTAACCACTCGATTCCTTTTTCCAGGCCAGGCCCACGGAATGAGTTCAGGCTTGAACGGTTGGCTTTATCAAAACTTGCTTTAAAGACATATGGAATATCTAAACGTTTGCAGATATCAACATAAGTCTCTGCAATTTCAAAAGCTAAGTCTTTCGACTCAAGTACGTTCATGCCGCCGAATAGTACAAATGGCAAGTGGTTTGCCATTTGTATATCGCCTAAACGTACAATTTCTTGTGGTTTTAATTGTGACATTTAAACTTCCTAGTTGTGTCTTAAACTCGCATTATTTAGTTTTTTGGTACTGTTTTTTCGCAGCATCAATGAAACCGGCAAATAATGGATGTCCATCACGTGGCGAGCTGGTAAATTCCGGGTGGAATTGTACTGCAATAAACCAAGGATGTGCAGGAATTTCAACAGTTTCTACCAGGTGTTGTACCGGAGAATAACCAGAAATCTTCATGCCTTTTTCTTCCAGCACTGGGATATAACGGTTGTTCATCTCGTAACGGTGACGGTGACGTTCGATAATTTCATCCGAACCATACACTTCAGCAGTCTTGGTACCCGGTACCAGTTCAGACTTCTGTGCACCTAGACGCATGGTACCGCCAAGATCAGAATCTACTGAACGCTGTTGAACTTCACCGCGCTCATCTAACCATTCAGTGATCAAACCAATCAATGGAGATTTGGTTGAACGGTTGAATTCTGTTGAAGTCGCATCAGTGATACCCGCCACATTACGTGCATATTCGATCACTGCAAGCTGCATACCTAAACAGATGCCCAGGAATGGCACACCGTTTTCACGTGCAAAACGAATTGCTTTCATTTTGCCTTCAGTACCACGTTCACCAAAACCGCCTGGTACCAGAATCGCATCCGCATCTTTCAATACTTCATTGACATCTTGGCTTTCAAGCTCTTCAGCATTGACATAGTCGATCTGAACTTTCACGCGGTTTTGAATACCGGCATGTAAAAGTGCTTCATTCACAGACTTGTAGGCATCTGGAAGTTCGACATATTTACCCACCATCGCAACACGTACAGTGTATTCAGGGTTCAGTAAAGCTTCTACCACATTATCCCAGTCAGACAGGTCTGCTTCTGGAAGATTGTCATAGCCGAAACGTTCACAGATGAGATCATCAACGTTCTGTTCATAGAAAGTACGTGGAATCTGGTAGATCGTACGTGCATCTTTACACACGACTACTGCACGCGCTTCTACGTTAGTGAACAAGGCAATTTTACGCGTCGTATCTGCATCAACATCATGTTCAGTACGGCAGATCAAAATGTCTGGTTGAATACCAATAGACAGAAGTTCTTTTACTGAGTGTTGAGTTGGTTTAGTTTTTAATTCTGCTGCAGACTTAATGTATGGGAGTAACGTTAAGTGCATCAGCATCGTACGTTTATGACCAAGTTCAACCATTAACTGACGTACAGATTCCATGAATGGGAGAGATTCAATGTCACCTACAGTACCGCCGATCTCAACGATCGCAACGTCATAACCTTCGCCAGCGCGAAGTACACGTTCTTTGATGTTGTCAGTAATGTGTGGAATAACTTGTACAGTACCACCCAGGTAGTCACCACGGCGTTCTTTATTCAGAACATCCTGGTAAACACGGCCTGATGTAAAGTTATTCAGTTTGGTCATTTTCGCACGACGCAAGAAACGTTCGTAGTAACCCAAGTCTAAGTCTGTTTCAGCACCGTCTTCTGTAACAAAAACTTCACCGTGCTGGAATGGGCTCATAGTCCCTGGATCGACATTAATGTATGGATCCATTTTTACCATGGTCACTTTTAAACCACGGGCTTCTAAAAGTGCAGCAACAGAAGCAGCTGAAATACCTTTACCTAGTGATGAAACAACACCACCAGTCACGAAAATAAAATGGGTCATTGGGTTTCTCGTACAATCGAGCCTAAATCGGCCTGCAATGTTGCGCAATTTTACTTTACCTTGTACCAATAAAGCAAAGTCAATCCGCATCAAATCAAAGAACAATAAACAATTGACTATTCTAACAGCAATTCCTGAAAAAAATTACAGTAAGTTCATATGATTTATATATTGCATTTTGCTGCTATAATAGGAACATTCACACCCTACACTATTCTGTTTGATGCAATGATGATGAAGAAACTTTTAATCTGTACCCTGATCCTGACTGGCCTTACACTGACTGGTTGTGTAAAAAAAGAAGCTCCAAAAGAAGAAGAACAAACCGAAGTTACTCCAGCATCTGAAGTGGTTGCTCCGGAACCTGTACAACTTGAGCCTGTTGAACCATTAGAATCAACACCAGTTGAACCGGTTGAAGAAGCACCAGCAGCACCGGCTGTTGAAATCCAGCGCGAACAAACTGCGAATACTACGACTGAAATTCGCCGTGAAGTTAAAAAACCGGAACCTGCTCAATCAGAGCCTGCGCCTGCAGCTGAAACAAATTCAAGCACTGAGCAGCCTGCAAAACCTGCAGCAACACCAGCCGCTCCTAAAAACAACTCATCTTCTGCAAATAAGTCTGAAGATGATGCAGTTGCAGATGCAATTGCTGCTGCTATGCCAGCACTTGAAAACTAATATAATCCTTCATCAAAAAAACCCAGCTTATGCTGGGTTTTTTATGGTTTAAAAATCTCTTTCAAGCTGCCGTTGGAGTATCGGAAAGTTGCAGTAAATAATCCGCCATCAGACGAGTGGCCCATGATTCTGTCTGCATTAAGCCCTGATAAAAGCCACAGTGGCTACCTTTTTTAGTGGTGACGACCACAATATTCGGCATAGCTCGAATGGCATCCTTATACGGTTCGAGATTCTGGATATGACAAACCGGGTCATCTTCCGAGTTCAAAATCATCAATGGAATTTTGACATTTTCAAAGACATAAATCGGGTTGGTGGCCTTGGTATAGCTTTCATAATCTGAAAAGCCTGCCAGCTCATAGTAGCGCTGTTCAAATTCAGACAAGTCTTTCACCTCAAGCAATTGCTTCCATGAAGGATAAATCTGCCAGGTTTCCTGATAAGGATGGATAAAACGTTTAATCAGTTTTTTAGCCATCACTTTGCTATAAAACGGATGCACATAGGCAAAACCGGTTTCGGTATTATAGCCTGGGCATAAGGCAAATGCTGCTTTGAGCGGGGTCTGTTCGCCCTCTTCACCTAAGTAACGTACTAATAATCCTGTACCCGCAGAGGAACCCACACCATAGAGATCGGATTGAGGAAACTTGTCCTGAATATAGAGCAGCTGTTCACGCAAGTCCTGAGTGGAGCCAAACAGGTTCATTTTTGGCACAGGCATTGGCAGGTCAGCATGACCACGGCGCAAACACAGGGCAACACGCCAGCCTGTATATTTATGCAGATCACGTACCAGCTCCCGCATGGATTCTGGAGAACCGGTAATGGTATGTAATAGCACAATAGTAGGTGTACTTGGCGGTAAATCTAAACCATACCAGGCAATGCCAGTAATGCCGCCATCGGACATATTCAGCTGCTCAAGCACATCATATTGCAGCTTAATCGTGCGTTTTTTTATCAAGTCCAGATATAAAATGTGCGCATGCGCATTCGATAACCACGGTGTTGGACGATATTTCTGTTTTAAAAGTGGTAAACGTTCAATCACACCAGAAAATAAACCATTCGGATTATAATAAAGTGTTGGAAGATCTGCTCCGCTAAAGCGGTCCAGATATTCACTTGAAAGTTGACTCATTTTTTTAAGCCACATTTTCATCTGTATTCCCCTCTAGTTTTCTATCAGTGATGTACAAACTTCATGCCGACTTGAATCAATTTCAGGAAATTAAGTATTAGCCTGATAAGCCTGAATCCGCTGGCCCATTTCTATAGCTAAGGCTTCAAGTCCAGATTTTGGTCGGATCATTACTTCAAAATCAATGATCTGACCTTCATCATTGAACTGAATCATGTCGATTCCCTTAAGTTTTTTATCGCCGACATTGGCTGAGAACTCAAGTACAACATTGTTACCATCTTCACTAAGAAATTCGCGGTGATAAGTAAAGTTTTCAAAGACCTGAATCACATTGGTCAAGATAAAAAATACAACCTGTTTCCCGGGATAAGGATGAAAAGCCACGGGCGAGCGGAATACGACATTATCTGCGAGGAGTTCATTCAATATGGACATATCACGTGTTTCTAACATTTCATGCCAACGCGTGATTGCAGTTTGGGTTATTTGTAGTGTCATTATTATTTCCTTTTTGTTGTAAAGTCCCCCTTTGCAAATAGGGGGATTTAGGGGGATTCTGGTGTTTTAGAATAGAATCCTCTCCCTAACCCTCTCCTTTAACAAAGGAGAGGGAACAATCAACTTTCTTTCATGACAATTTCGCATGAAAGCAAAAACTGTCATCTTTTAAGTTTTATCAATTAAATCACCGCAGCCAATTCAGCACCCTGACGGATTGCACGTTTAGCATCCAGCTCACCTGCTTCTTTCGCACCACCAATGAGATGCACGTTTTTACCGGCAGCTTTCAGTTCATCAAACATGGCAGTATAAGATTCCTGACCAGCACAGATAATGACATTATCTACGTCTAACACTGCAGGTTGATCATTTACCATCACATGCAGACCTTGATCATCAATTTTTTCATAGCTTGCACCAGCAATCATTTTGACATTACGATGCTTTAAGCCAGCACGGTGAATCCAGCCTGTGGTTTTACCCAGACTTGAACCGACAGAAGCTGCTTTACGCTGCAATAAATAAATTTCACGTTCAGGTTGTTCTACATTGGCTGTCTTAAGTCCACCGACATTTTCATAGTTAGTATCGATTCCCCATTCATCATAGAATTTTTCCGGATTGACACTACCACTTTCGGTCCCATGACTAAGCAGCTCGGCTGTATCAAAGCCAATACCCCCTGCACCAATAATCGCCACACGCTGGCCGACTGGTTTACGCTCTCTTAGCACCTGCAGATAAGACAACACTTTAGGATGATCAATTCCAGGAATATCGAGCTGACGCGGTGTCACCCCAGTGGCAACCACAATGTCATCAAATTCGGCTGAAATCAGCTGATCAAAGGTCGCGGTGAAATTTAATTTCAATTGAATACGGGGTTGCAATTCAATCTGACGTTTGAAATAACGCAAGGTTTCATAAAACTCTTCCTTACCTGGAATGGTCTTCGCGATATTAAATTGCCCACCAATCTGCGCTGAAGCTTCAAATACTGTTACATGATGACCACGACCTGCTGCATAGATAGCAAAGCTTAAACCTGCTGGTCCTGCACCAATCACTGCAATATTTTTGGCTACATTGGTTTCTTTAAAAATCAGTTCAGTTTCATAACACGCGCGTGGATTCACCAGACAGGTAGCAATTTTCATCGAGAAAATATGATCCAGACAGGCCTGATTACAACCGATACAGGTATTAATTTCATCACTACGGCCCTGTTCTGCTTTTAAGACAAACTCAGAGTCTGCCAGCATTGGACGTGCCATTGACACCATATCGGCATCGCCTGTAGCCAGGACATATTCTGCCATTTCCGGCGTATTAATACGGTTAGAGGTAATAAGAGGAATACTCACCTGACCTTTTAGCTTGCGCGTAACCCAAGTAAAGGCCGCACGTGGCACTTTGGTAGCAATGGTCGGAATACGCGCTTCATGCCAGCCAATACCGGTATTAATAATCGTCGCGCCCGCTTTCTCAATGGCTTTGGCCAGTTGGATTACTTCTTCTAGAGTTGAACCGCCTTCAACCAGATCCAGCATGGAAAGACGATAGATAATAATAAAATTCTCACCGACCATTTCACGGGTACGGCGTACAATTTCAATCGGGAAACGGATACGGTTTTCATAACTACCACCCCATTCATCATCACGATGATTGGTACGCGCTGCGATGAACTCATTGATCAGGTAACCTTCTGAACCCATGATTTCGACACCGTCATAACCGGCGTATTGAGCCAGTCTGGCACAGTTGGCAAAGTCATCAATGGTTTGCTGCACTTCAGCAGAGCTTAAAGCATGCGGTTTGACTGGATTAATCGGTGCCTGAATTGGAGACGGCGCGACATTTTCCGCCTGATAAGAGTAACGGCCGGTATGCAGGATCTGCATGGCAATTTTCCCGCCAGCCTCATGCACGGCTTGAGTAATGATTTTATGCTTTTCAGCTTCTTCAATCGTGTCGAGCTTGGAACCGCCCTGAAAAGTGACGCCATGATCATTCGGTGAGATACCACCTGTCACAATTAATGCTACGCCACCCTTGGCGCGTTCTGCATAAAAGGCAGCCATCCGATTATAACCACCTGGTGCTTCTTCTAAGCCCACATGCATAGAGCCCATCAAGACACGGTTTTTAAGCGTGGTAAAACCCAGATCCAGTGGGGCAAGTAAATTCGGATATTTAGACATTTCAACTCCCTAGCGTGCAGATGTGCTGGCTATTTTTATTCAGGCTGACTGATTTATTTCCATCAAGCATCAGCCTTATGCAACTTGTTGCACTAATTTATAGTGCAGAATTGATTTTTATGCAACATGTTGCATAATAATCCCGAGTCACTTTTTTGAGACGTTTATGTCTTTATCACATGTTTTACTCACCAGCCTGATTGAGAAACCGAGTACCGGCATTGAGCTAGCACGCCGTTTTGACCGCTCCATGGGTTTCTTCTGGAATGCCACCCATCAGCAGATCTATCGTGAATTGAATGCCATGCTGCAAAAAGGCTGGATTTCGACCATAGAAGAGGAAGATTCTCATAGCCGTAAAAAAACCTATCAGGTAGAACGACTCGGCCGGGAAGAACTGGCTAACTGGATGCTGGAGCATAGTTCTCCTGCACAGCTTCGTGAAGAATTGATGGTTCGTCTGCGTGCAGAAGCCCAGCTTGGCGGCAACAACACCTTACCTGAACTGGAACGCCATCTAGAAATACATAAAGAAAAGCTTAAAACCTATCAGCATATTTTCGCCAAAGACTTTGCTCAAGCTGACGAAAATGACCGAACCCTGTATATTCATAAAATGATTCTGCAACTGGGTATTGATCAGGAACTGGGCTGGATTGCCTGGCTGGAACAGGTTATTCCCAGACTTAAACAATTCGATGTAGAAAAATTATAAATACGGAGATATGCATGCCCTTCTATACCATGGCAGATGGCGAACAGTTATTTGTACGTGAATACGGTCAGGGTCAACCGGTACTGGTCCTATCCGGTCTGGGCATGTTGAGCTGGCAATGGGCAGCTTTTCTCTATCCACATCAGAAAAACTTCCGCTTTATTATTCCTGAATGGCGCGGTTTTGGGGCGTCTAGTCACTGCAAAATCCCGCAAGACCTGGATGCGATTTCCAGTCACTGGCTTGATGTTCAGTCGGTGATCCAGCAGCTCAATTTAGATCAATTCATTGTAATTGCTTACTCTATGGGTGCAACCACTACCATGCATGGCTTGTGCTATGGAGATTTTTCCAAACACATAGCAGCTTATTTGCATATTGATCAAACACCGAAGATTCCGGTCGATGATGCCTGGGCATTTGGACTTTTTGGTCCACGCCATCAGGAATTTATTGAAATTTTGCAGCAGCTTTCAACATTACTTGCAGAACATCAGCATATTGAACTCATTCGGGATCTGGATAATTCAGTACGTCAGCAGATTGCAGCATTATGGCTGCGCTTTATCCAGCTACAAAATGATCGTCCAGCCAGTTTGAAAGTATTTAAGTTCATCATGAATCAACCTCGTCTGCAAAGCCTGCTCCTGCCTTCTAGCCGGGTGGATTATATGACGTGGTACATCAATAATTATTTATATCATCAGGAAGATTATCGTGAAGCTCTGGCGAAGCTTACTTGTCCGGTGACTTTCTTTAGCGGTGTGCAGTCCAAACTCTATCCTGTTGAAGGTCAGCGCCTGATTGCTCAAAGCCTGCCTCAGGCTAAACAGGTATTTTTCACGAAATCTGGCCATACCCCCTTACTGACCGAACCACTCAAATTTGCCAGGGAGCTCGATACCTTTCTAAAAGAAAATTCTCAATACAGTTCTTCAGCGGCCTAAAGATTCAGGAGAAGAAATCATGAAAAAACTGGTGGTGTTTTCAGGTGCTGGCATGAGTGCGGAAAGTGGGATCAACACCTTCCGTGATAGTGATGGGCTTTGGGAACAGTATCGTATAGAAGAAGTGGCGACACCCGAAGCTTGGGCTAAAAATCCGGAACTGGTGCAACGCTTTTATAATGCCCGACGTAAAAACATTCTGGAAGCGCAGCCAAATGCAGCTCATCAACTCATTGCCGAACTTGAAGATGATTTTGATGTCCATGTGATTACTCAAAATATTGATGATCTGCATGAACGTGCTGGAAGCTCCAAGGTCATTCATCTGCATGGCAATATCCGCCTAGCCAAAACCTCAGGCCCGAATTGCCAGTACACCACCGAGTTTTATCCGATTGAAGGGTCTGAATTAGATTTAACTAAACACTTCTGTAAGGAGGGCTATCCATTACGTCCACATGTGGTCTGGTTTGGCGAAGCCGTACCTGCTTATGAAGAAGCACAAGATTGTGTACAGGATGCTGACATTTTCGTGGTTATTGGAACTAGTCTGCAAGTATATCCTGTTGCTGGCTTAATCCATGAGATTACAGCTCACTGCACAGCTTATTATATTGATCCCAAAGCAGATCAACAGCATTTACCCGCCCAGTTCCACAAGATTTCCCAGACGGCCACAGAAGGCATGAAGACCTTGCTTAAATTACTTGAGTTCGAGATCTAGTCATCATTCAAAATTCGTATTCTATAGTTGACAGTATGCAACAATCATTTTTTAATCAGCCTATTGTTGCAGGAATGGAATTAAACGATGCTGACTGATCTGGATGATTTTTACTGTTTTGCACAGGTCGTTGAACATGGCGGCTTTAGTGCAGCCGAACGTGCCACCGATATTCCCAAATCCAAGCTCAGCCGCCGTGTTTATAATCTGGAAGAACGCCTTGGTGTCCGCCTGATTCAGCGTAGTTCTCGCCATTTTGCAGTCACTGATATTGGCATGAATATCTATCGACATGCACAAGTGATGCTCAGTGCAGCACAGGCCGCCCATGATCTGGTGGATCATCTCAGTACTGAACCGCGTGGTACCATTAAAATCAGCCTGCCCGTCTCCATTGCCCAGAATGAAATGGCAAAAATCCTGCCGGATTTCCTGAAAAAATATCCTGAAATTAAAGTCCAGATGATGATCACCAATCGACGTGTGGACATTATTAATGAAGGTTTTGATCTGGCCTTACGGGTACGGACCAGCCTGGATGATGATCCGAATCTGGTAATTCGTCAGTTTGAAAAAATTGAACAGCATCTGTTTGCCAGTCAGGGCTATTTAAATGAATTTGGCGATCTTAAAACACCTGAACAGCTCTCTGAACATAAAATTTTAAGCATGGCTGAGGAACATACTGAACAGTTCCTGATATTGCAGAATGAGCAGCAGCAACAGAAGAAAATCCGGATCAACCCGACCGTAATGGGATCAGACCTGAATATGCTGGCACAACTGGCAGCTTCAGGCTGTGGTATTACCTTATTGCCCGATAATGTCGTGCAGCAATATATAGAACGGGGCGAACTGGTTCGGGTACTTTCAGACTGGAAAACGGCACATGGAATTTTCCATCTGGTTTATCCTTCCCGTCGTGGTCTGTTACCAGCTGTAAGAGTATTTATTGATTATCTGGTTGAGCATCTGCATCTTGTATAAATAGACATATTTCCGGCAAAAAAAATAGCTCATTCTTGGGGAAAAATGAGCTAATAAAAACGATTCACTACAGCATGAAGTGAACGAAAGGAAACTACTACCGCCAAGCCAAATCTAATACACAGCAATCAGACATCTAACAAAGCAAATATCAACTAACTATAAATAGATTAAGAGAATTTGGCTGGTTAAACCACTTCTTCATGTAGTATTTTGTAGGCTTTTGTCATTAATAACACGTATGCTGTAATTTATGTAAGCTACTGTATTTCAATGCATAACATGAAAAATAATTTAAATTTCCGGATATTCGCCAGTGCCTTCTGGCCACGGCGATAACAGTTCAAAACCTGTTTCAGTCACGACTACCATGTGTTCCCATTGAGCCGACCAGGATTTATCTGCAGTCACGACTGTCCAGCCGTCCTTCAACTCTTTAACACGCGCTTTACCCATGTTGACCATAGGTTCAATGGTAAAGACCATACCGGGTACCAGTTTGATGCCCTGACCTGGTTGTCCGTAATGCAGAATGTTTGGCTGTTCGTGATAAATTTTACCAATCCCATGACCACAATATTCACGCACAATGGTGTAGCCTTCACGCTGTGCAACAGACTGGATTGCATAACCAATATCGCCTAGGGTTGCGCCCGGTTTAACGGCATGAATCCCGGCAACCATAGCTTCATAAGTGGTTTCGACCAGACGTTTGGCTTCAGGAGTTGGTGTACCGACATAATACATTCGACTGGTATCGCCAAAATAACCGTCTTTAATGATCGCAACGTCAATATTAATAATATCGCCATCTTGCAAGACCGTATTCGGAGATGGAATACCATGACAAACCACTTCATTCGGTGAAATACAGGTGGTTTTGGTATAACCATAATAGCCAATATTAGCTGGCGTCACTTTTAGTGTATTGACGATAAAATCATGACAGATGTCATCCAGATATTCAGTTGTGACACCCGGCTTGACATGCTCCCCGATCATTTCCAAAACCTGTGCAGCCAAACGCCCAGATATACGTAATTTTTCGATATCTTGTTCGGTTTTCAGAGTAATCGCTGGAGCTCGCATGGATCTATCCTCAAGGTGAATCGGGAAATTATAGTCCTTTTTCAGCCAAGATGCGCATTTGTTCGCTCTGCATGACAATTCTTAAAACTTGCTCTAGAGAATCTCAATGCTGCTTATTTATACAAACAATAAGCTTAAAATGATGAAATGGAGCCTAAATGATTTATTTATTTAAAAATAAATTATAATTTTTTCAACTGAATATCAAAGATATATTTCTACCAAGCTTTTAAAGTTCATATTATCCGATCATCAAGATCAGTAAAATCAAGGCTTTCGGCATTAAATTAAACTCCAAAAATCATCATATATACACTAAAATCGCTTTCTTTTATTTATTTGTTCTCCCTCTATGACAAGTCTCCGTACAAGAGATATTGTGGCCTTAGGTTTTATGACCTTTGCACTGTTTATTGGTGCAGGCAACATTATCTTTCCACCGATTGTGGCTCAACAAGCCGGTGAGCATGTATGGTTAGCTGCCCTAGGTTTCTTGATTACGGCAGTTGGCCTACCTGTCATCACCATCGTGGCATTGTCACGTGTTGAAGGTTCAATTCAGATCTTAAGTTCTCCTTTAGGTAAAGCTGCCAGTCTTTTACTGACTGTCGTGTGTTATCTGACGGTTGGGCCTTTATTCGCGACACCACGTACCGCAACCGTTTCTTATGAAATCGGCTTCTCTTCATACTTTGGCAATGCACCTAGCAACCTGCTGATCTATAGTGTAATCTATTTTGCTGTAGTGACTCTGGTTTCCCTTTATCCAAATAAGATTCTGGATACGGTTGGATACTTCCTGTCTCCAGTAAAAATTATCGCATTGATTATTTTAGGCGGTGCTGCAGTATTGATTCCTGCCGGCAAACCACCTGCTGCAGTGGGTAACTATGTTACAAGCCCGGTCACTGAAGGCATCGTTAATGGTTATCTGACCATGGATACCTTAGGCGCATTGGTCTTTGGTATTGTGATTGTGCGTGCAATTACCTCTCGTGGTGTAACGGATCGCAAGCTGATTACCAAATATGCAGTCAATGCAGCGATTATTTCAGGGATTGGTCTAACTCTGGTTTATCTCAGCCTGTTTAAACTAGGCCTAGGTAGTCACGATGTTGCCCCTAATGCTGCCAATGGTGCGATTATTCTGCATGCCTATGTACAACATGCTTTTGGTGATATGGGTGCTTATTTCCTTGCCACCATGATCTTTGTTGCCTGCATGGTGACTGCGATTGGCTTAACCTGCGCATGTGCTGAATATTTCTCGTCTATTACCAAACTGCCTTATAAAGCCTTTGTCTTTGTACTGGTCGGCTTCTCGCTAGTGATTTCAAATCTTGGTTTGACCAAACTGATTGCCGTTTCTGTGCCTGTATTGAGCGCGATTTATCCGCCTGCGATTGCAGTGATCCTGCTAAGCTTCTGCGGTCATTTCTTTAGAAAACCTGCTCAAGTTGTTGCACCGACCACACTGGTTGCCTTTATTTTCGGTGTATTTGATGGCCTTAAAGTTGCCGGCTTTGATTTACCTGAAGTACTACAGAATTTACCGCTTTCTGAACAAAACATGGCATGGCTTATCCCAGCCCTAATTGTTCTCGTGATTTCAGCTGTGATTGACCGTATCAGAAACTAATCTTTCTGGACAGTGTCAATAAATCGTCTTTTTACCCAAAACACGATTTAAGCATGATCAATAATTGTCAGGTTTTACCCAAACGGACATTTATTGGTTCAATTCACTGCATATTGATTCATCCGAAAGCGTTTAATTAAATAAAGTGGATAAAAATCCATCTATGAAATAATCCAGATATTCATTTGACCAAAACACTACAATCATTTTCAAAATTATTCAATTTCATTGACTTATATCAACATTCCAACACTATTTATTATTCTTACGCATTCCATATACACGTGCTTACACTCTCTTCCCAGTAAATCACAGATTGTGGCGTACAATTTGCATTTTTCCGCTTGTACCATTTAAGTTTTATTCACTAATCCACTCTTAAACCCCAATTTAAGCGCTTAAATGGTCGAGATAAATTGCTGTACTTTGATATTTTTAGCTCTACGACTAAAGTTTCTGTATTTCTCCAGCACAGTCATCCGGAGCTATTGAAAAGTTCTAGTATTCGCAGTACAACTGTATGTTCAATCCTGATTAATTCACTCAGTTTTGGACATCAATAACACTAAAAATAGGAGGGATGGAGATGTTATCAATACATTTCAATAAGCAAGTCTTCATTGACGCTCTTAAAGCCAATTCAAACCTTGTGGTGTTCTTAAGCACCACCTTTGCGCTTATGTTGACTTTAATCGTGCATTGCGTAATTCAAGGAAATTTAAAGCCAGAGTACTTAGCGTATGCGCTGATCGTCTCGGCTGCATTTTACCTGTGGGTGGTCATTGACCAGAAATATCGCTAATCAACACCGGTGTTGAACCATATGGATGACCTGGCCACTCATCCATATGGTAGAAGAAAAAGAAAAGTCCAATTCAAGTATTCTCTCTTCCCACTTAGAATAAAAATAACCTAAAAAATCCCTTGCGCTGCGCCCCAAAGCAAAACTCCTGTTCCACCCAGCTCCGCCAAAATTAATCCGATCATCGCCAAAGTCATCAATATGCCGGGTAATTGAAACTTACCTAATTGATGCGGTTTTCTAAATTGGTTGGTGGTATCTTTCAGCATACCATGCAGGATATAAGCGCCAATAGAAAAGCTGAAAAAAGCCAGATTCAGTACCACACAGAGTAGATTTATAGTTTCTGAAAATTGAGAATAATAAGCCAGCACTGCAAGGATCAGCGCTGCCGGTGCATACAGCAAGCTACTACGATGTGCGATATCGACATAATAATGTGCCCGTGACTGTGCTGAACTGCGAATCTGTAAATACTTCCATACCCCAGTCAGCATCCCCACCCACAAGAAAATTCCACTAAATAATATTGCCAGCTTAACTGCCAGACTTAGTTCCATTGGCTGCATAAATAAATTCCATTACATTCATTATTTTGACTTTTTAGTCATATTTTAAAGCCGTTCCTATTCGGAACTGGTGTAGATTAATTCTTGATAATGATTCCAAAAATATAGTGTAACGCATGTCCGAATTCGAAACATTGACCATTAGGTGCAAGGATGGCTATCCATTGACAGCACGTTTTTATACAGCGAATGAAGCAGCCCGAAAATCTTTACCGGTATTGATCTGTCCAGCGACCGGAATCACCGCTCAGTTCTATCACAGCTTTAATGTCTGGCTGCAAGCGCAAGGCTATGATGTCTTATGTTTCGACTTCCGTGGTATTGGACAATCATTGAATGGATCTTTAAAAAAATCCAAAGCCAGCATCGTGCAATGGGGTCAGTTAGATATTCCAGCAGCGATTGATGCTTTACTGGATAAAACCAAAGCAGAAAAAGTGATTCTGGTCGGCCATAGTGCTGGCGGTCAGTTACTCGGTATCGTGCCAAACTATGACAAAGTAGCGAAAGTCGTCGCTGTTTCTGGTTCAACTGGTCATGTCAAAGGCTTAAAAGGTCGAACCAAACTACTCGCTCCTGTCATGTTTGATGTGATCTTTCCTCTATCACGCTTTACTCTGGGTTATGGCCCAACCAGCAAAATTGGTATGGGTGAAAATCTGCCGAAAGATGTGGCAAAACAATGGGCACAGTTCTGTAGTAAGCCGGGTTATGTCATTAATGCCATTGGTAAGACTGTGCCAAAAACCGAAGATCATCATGAGCAAATCACCTGCCCGATTACAGTGCTATGGAGTACGGATGATGAAATTGCCACTGAAGCCAATGTCAAAGATTTGATCCGTTTATATCCAAATGCAAATGCCAGTCATAAAGAACTCAAGCCCTCCGCTTTTGGACATAAAGCCATTGGACATATGCTAATGTTTAAACGTAGCCACCAGAATTTATGGCCGGTGATTGAACAGGAAATCACAGCGATTTAACTCTTTTTCATTTTTGTATTTTGATACCATCAGGCCTGTAACCCGACCTGATGGTTTTTTGAGTTAATAAGATTCTTTATAAATTCCATCATATATGCGCTCTAATACACAAGATGACTAGTCGCTAACCATAGGCTTTTTAATGTCTGAACATTTATAAAATCAATTTATTAATGTGGGCGTGTTGATGCGCAGTATAAAGCATCCCCTTGATCATTACCTGCAGTTACACCATTTATTTGACCTGATGGAAGCAATGAAATGGCGACGTTATGCGTCACATCATCTGCATCTAGAGGATTTGGATTCACTGCAGCAAATAAAGCACCCTCACTATATTGCACCAAAATTGCGTCATCTTTGTCTTGATTAATACGAGCGGAAATTGTCAATTTACCGTCAGTAATACTTAATATTTCACCGACTTTCGTTAATACACATTTTTGACCAAATACCGAAATCAATTGATCTTCTTCGAAATCTGGAAGTACGCTAGAATTACAATATTCATATCGACCGAATTCCTTTGGATCATAAGGAACACAAGCGCCTGTATTTACTTGTATATTCAATGGATCAACTAAAGCACTATTAGGTTTATCTGGTATAAAAGATAAATTCCCATCCTTAACCAATATCAATAAAGCATCATAATCTTTAATTGTATTTCCAGTTCGAATTGCTTCCAATAAATTTTGTATAACTTGATGAATTGGATCAGCTATTTCAACCTTACCATTAAAAATATCGACATTGTTTTCAATACCATAACCTTTTTTAATTAATTCAGTTAATAATTCAAATTGACCTGAATTTAATTTATCGGTAGATATCACCCCTGATTTGTACCATATTTCAGGTAGTTGTGAGCTCCCATAAGCTATAGATAAATCTGTTAATGGGTTTACATTCACATTCCCGGCTTTTTGCGCATAGCCATAATATTTTCGGTCAGCTTGCACCTCGATACGACATGGAAACTGTGATGCGTTGACCTCACCAGACCACGCTCCATCTTGATTTGTACTTACCTTAGATTTAAATCCACTGCCATCTTTGCAGATTGCATTTACTTCTGCTGAAGCCAACGCTTTATTAGCGAATGCAACACCTGAAATTTCTGCATAAGTTGTTTGGGTGAGATTATTATTGGATTCATTGGTTGAAGAATTAGAACTATCAGAACTTCCACTGCCACCACATGCGGATAATAAACATGAGAGTGCTACTCCCAATAATATTGGATGTTTTTGTTTTATGAACATTATAACTAACCTAATTTTTATTTAATTTTATAATTTTTAAGTTGTTTTAGAAAAAACTTGCCAACTCTATCACATTGATAAGCGTCATTAAATTAATAGAAATACCATTCGTCTTAAATTAAGACAATCTTTTGGTTTGGTAACTCCCCTACTAAACTGATTTTAAAATAAAGATCAAACCGAATATAAATAAATCAGCTGTTAAAAATCTGGTGAGGAAAATACGATATTTATATCCGTCCATGCAGTTCTGTGTTCTAATACACTTAGTATGAGATGAGCCTCTTACAGTATGTGCCTTAGATGTGCATACGACTAGCCCCTAACCATGGGGCTTTTTCATGTCTATATGATTTTAAAGTCGTATTAACATTTAACCGAAAAATGCAATGATACTCTGAATGACCACAGCATTCACAATATCAATAAAAAATGCACCACACAGCGGTACGATCAAAAAGGCTTTATGCGATGGACCATAACTATTGGTGACCGCTTGAATATTAGCAATTGCAGTTGGAGTTGCTCCCATACCAAAACCACAATGTCCTGCGACTAATACCGCTGCATCGTAATTTTTTCCCATAATTCTAAAGGTCACAATTGCAGTAAATAAAATCAGTACCGCTGTCTGCGCAAACAAAATGGTAATGAGCGGGCCTGCCAAATCGGCCAGCAACCAGAGTTGCAATGACAATAAAGCCATAGATAAATACAGAGACAATGACGCATTACCAAATACATCAATGGCACGGTCGAAAATATCGACTTTCAGTATATGCTCCAAGATGTTACGTACAATCACTCCTGTACCTAAAGCCCAGACAAAGGTCGGCAGTTCAAACCATCGTCCCTGACTGATCTCTGTCATCTGGTTAGCGACAAAAATACATAGTGCAAACATCCCTAAAGTTGACACCGCATTACTAGCCGTAATTAGTCGGGTTTTTTTTGGATATTCGAAGGGTGCGGTGTTTATGCTAGAATCGAGTTGTTGTTCATTGGTTTCTTGTGCCACTGTCTCCGCCAATTGATTGCGTTTAATCAAGAATTTGGCAACCGGACCACCTACCAGTCCACCAATAATCAAACCAAAAGTAGCACTTGCCATTCCGAGGACAATTGCCCCCTGTATTCCATATTGAGTTTCAAGCACCTCACCCCAAGCACCGGCAGTACCATGTCCACCTGTTAAGGTAACAGAACCAACAATCAAGCCAATCAATGGATCAAGTCCAAGTGCTGTAGCTAAGCTCATACCTACCGCATTTTGTACAACTACAAATAGAATGACGCAGACCAGAAAGATCAGCAGTGATTTCCCGCCTTCTTTGAGCTTGGTAAAGTCTGCACTTAAACCAACAGAGGTAAAGAACATCAGCATCAAAATAGTTTGGATTTCTGAGTCAAATGTGGCACTGATATTAAAGAATTTATAGAGAATAAAAGCTGTAATCGCTGCGATTAGACCGCCGATTACAGGTTCAGGTAAGTTATAGTTTCTAAAGAAGCCAATTTTACTAACAAGATACCGCCCAATAAAAAGAAAAAATACTGCAATCACCAAGGTGCCAAAGGCATCGATTTCATAATTCATAACATTCCCTATTGGCTTTATTTTCATACAGTTTTAGGAAAAAAGTATGAAAAATCAATTTTAGAAATGTTATGCAAGTTATTGTTTCTAGTAATTGTTTAATTTACAGCCTGAATAGAGACAATTAATGTGGTGGAATATCATAAACCCAGTTGCGTGCTTGCTGGTCAGTCGTAGTTTCACAAACATAATAATCATGATCCCAAGCATCTTCATGAAAGATTTCCTTTTTATGGTAAGTCACCTGTTTACCATTTTCGACGCAGACAAAGCTGTCGCCTTGGTCTTTAACTTGAGTTCCGTTTAAGAAACCGCCAATACAAAGGAATCGGGATTGTTTGGGCATATTAAATATTTAAAATCTAGACTTAAGTAGTTAAAGTTAATTATTTCATGAAATTTAATAAAAAATTATTTTTTATCATTTAATACTTATAGTATTGATTATAAATACCTCTAATAGTAATATCTTACTGCAGTTTATTTCAATATTAGAAAGAATTTATCGAATAAAGACGATAATTGCGTATAGTCTTTTCAAAAACTATGTTCGCTTTAGTGTTTCCGTTTGAAATTTACTGCACTCTTCCTCTTCTTAATTCAAATACAGAATAGAACCACAAGTTTTGATTTAGTAATCCATTATTTACATCATAAAGCCTTTCTCTTTTTAAAATAACTTGTACAACACTTGAATCTCTATAATTAAAGCTAACATTAGCTCGAAGTGCTATATAATCTCTTACAAGTACTTTATTTAAATCGCTTTTTTGTTTTATATCAATTCTATCCAAAACTTTAAAGCTATGAGTATTTTCTATAATTTTTTTCGCAACAGGTAATAATAACCAAGAAGCTATAATCCTCTGATTACCTCTGCCTGCTCTTGTAATATGCTTCCATCCCATACCATTAATGTAGATTTTCCCTAGTTTTTTATGATTATAAACACCTTGATTTCTCCATTTTTTATAATAATCCCATGCAGATGACTTTAAACTAATTTTTGAACCTAAGTGTATAGGCAACCCTTCACTACTATTAATAAAAATATCTTCTAATGTAACATCTCCTAGATACCCCCTACATAGCACATGAAAATCACCTTTAGTCTTTAAACTAATCTTATTCTTTTTAGGTACTAAAATGAGTTGTTTATTAGTTGTGCAATAACTCTCCTCCTTTTTTAAGTCTACCCAATACATAATTGGTTCATATCTATGTGGTTGACGAACATCATAATTATCAGCATCTACAAAAATAAGGATGGATGGGCTTGGCACTATATTCCAACGTTCCCTATGATTTTGGATATACTCCTCGCCAACTTGTATCCCTATATGCTCAGGGTCTTTTCGTCTAACTACTTTATAACCACCAGTTGTTCCACATTTTATTTGTACAAAAATAATTCCACCTGTCTCTTTTGCAGAACCACTCCCTTTCCTCATGATAATCATGCCATCAAATGCATTGTCATTTTTAGCATCATAACCTTGCCATCCACACATAAATTGTGTTTCGACTAATGAAGTAACTGTAGTTACACCTAAGTTATCTAAAATTCTTTTATCAATAGACATAAAAAAGCCCCACCTAAGTGGAGCTTTTATAAACTACTTTAACTTAACTATCAATCAATTAAGATTAAGCTAATTGAGCAGCAGCAATTTTTTTGGTATCGATGTCTTTAGCAGCATCTGTATACTCGCTCATCTTGTCGAAGTTCAAGTATTGGTAGATGTCAGCAGACATACTGTCGATTTGAGCAGCGTACTGTTGGTATTCTTCTGGAGAAGGTAATTTACCCAATACAGCAGCAACAGAAGCAAGCTCAGCAGATGCTAGGTAAACGTTAGCACCTTGACCTAGACGGTTCGGGAAGTTACGAGTAGATGTAGACACACAAGTAGTGTTTGGAGCTACACGTGCTTGGTTACCCATACACAGTGAACAGCCTGGCATTTCTGTACGAGCGCCAGCTTTACCATAAGTATTGTAGAAACCTTCTTCCATCAATTGGTGTTCGTCCATACGAGTTGGAGGAGCCAACCATAGACGAGTAGATAAAGAACCACCAGGTACTTTGTCTAGAAGTTTACCAGCTGCACGGAAGTGACCGATGTTAGTCATACAAGAACCGATGAATACTTCATCAATTTTTACGCCTTGAACGTCAGAAAGAAGTTTTGCATCATCTGGGTCGTTCGGGCAGCAAAGAACTGGTTCTGTGATTGTAGAAAGGTCGATTTCATACACTTTAGTGTATTCAGCGTCAGCATCAGCTTTAAGAAGTGATGGGTTAGCCAACCATTTTTCCATGTTCTCAACACGGCGCGCCATAGTACGAGCATCGCCATAGCCTTGTGAAATCATCCACTTCAGCATAGTGATGTTAGAACGTAGGTATTCAGCAACTTTCTCTTCAGAAAGAGTGATCGCACAACCAGCAGCAGAACGTTCAGCAGAAGCATCAGAAAGTTCGAATGCTTGCTCAACAGTCAGGTCAGTTTCCATTTCTGTCAGGTCAATCTCAAGGATACGGCCAGAGAAGATGTTTTTCTTACCTTTCTTCTCTACAGTCAGGTCACCTTCTTGGATCGCTACATAAGGAATTGCATGTACTAGGTCACGTAGAGTGATACCAGGCTGCATTTTACCTTTGAACTTCACAAGAACAGACTCTGGCATATCAAGTGGCATAACACCAGTTGCTGCAGCGAATGCTACAAGACCAGAACCCGCTGGGAATGAAATACCGATTGGGAAACGAGTATGTGAGTCACCACCAGTACCAACAGTATCTGGAAGAAGCATACGGTTTAACCAAGAGTGGATAATACCGTCACCTGGACGTAGAGAAACACCACCACGGTTCATGATGAAATCAGGAAGCGTGTGTTGCATTTGAACGTCAACTGGTTTTGGATACGCAGCTGTGTGACAGAAAGATTGCATTACCAGGTCAGCAGAGAAGCCTAGGCAAGCCAAGTCTTTCAGTTCGTCACGAGTCATAGGACCAGTTGTATCTTGAGAACCAACTGTAGTCATGCGTGGTTCACAGTAAGTACCTGGACGGATACCTTGACCTTCAGGAAGACCACAAGCGCGACCAACCATCTTCTGAGCAAGGGTGAAGCCTTTGCCAGTGTCAGCAGGTTGTACTGGAGTACGGAACAGAGTCGAAGGCTCAAGACCAAGCTCTTCACGTGCTTTAGTTGTCAAACCACGACCAATGATCAGGTTAATACGACCACCCGCACGAACTTCGTCTAAAAGTACTGGAGTTTTAAGGTCAGCTTCAGCGATTTGAGCGCCGTCTTTGAACGCAGTTACTTTAGCAGCAGCCTTGTCGATTTTAAGAGTGATTTCATCACCCATGTTCATGTTTGCTACGTCGATTTCAACTGGTAACGCACCAGCGTCTTCCATAGTGTTGAAGAAAATCGGAGCAATTTTAGAACCTAAGCAGTAACCGCCTTCTTTCTTGTTAGGAATGTGAGCGATTTCGTCACCGAAGAACCAAAGTACAGAGTTAGTTGCAGATTTACGAGAAGAACCTGTACCAACAACGTCACCTACGTAAGCAACTTTGTTGCCTTTCGCGATGAGGTCTTTAATTTGGTTTAATGGACCAACTTCACCAGGAACTTCTGGGTTGATGCCATCACGTTCGTTTTTCAGCATTGCATTTGCATGCAATGGAATATCTGGACGGCTCCAAGCGTCTTGTGCTGGAGACAAGTCATCAGTGTTAGTTTCGCCAGTTACTTTGAAAACTGTCAGTTTGATTTCTTCTGGAACGTCTGCACGGCTTGTGAACCATTCAGCGTCAGCCCATGATTGAAGAACAGCTTTTGCATTTGCATTACCTGCACGTGCTTTATCAGCTACGTCATGGAACGCATCAAATACAAGAAGCGTTTTTTTCAAAGCTTCAGCAGCAAGACCACCAAGCTCTGCGTCTTCTAGAAGTTCAACTAAAGGAGCAACGTTATAACCACCAAGCATAGTGCCCAGTAAGTAAACCGCACGTTCTTTAGAAACTAGTGGAGAAGTCGCTTCGCCTTTTGCCAATGCAGCTAAGAACGCAGCTTTTACGTATGCAGCTTGGTCAACACCCGCTGGAACACGGTTTTCAAGCAAGTCAACTAAGTATGCTTCTTCACCAGCTGGGGGATTTTTTAATAATTCAACTAATGCAGCAGTTTGAGCATCATCAAGTGGCTTCGGTGGGACTCCGAGTGCGGCACGTTCTTCAACGTGTTGGCGGTAAGCTTCTAGCACGGTGTTATTCCTCTTTTTTAAAAAATTACCTGTGAATTCCTGCTTTATAAAAGCTTCACAAATAATATGGACTCTAAAATTTTACTAAAATTCCAGTTAAAAGTTAATGCAAGTACAGTGTTTCTTTGTGATGCTCATTATTTTATAACTAAATGATGCTTATAAAGATCATTCAATAATCAAATCATCATCGCCTTGCATAATTTAAGTACAGATATGGCAACTTTTAACCAAATTTGACGCATAAAAAAGGCAACATCGATGTTGCCTGATTTACTTAGAAAAAGATACTACACCTTAGTGGACTGTCGTTGAGTTCAAATATTGCTGAAAAGCGTCCCGACAACCCTCAAATTTTAATTCGCATTGATCTTCATAAGTCTGACTATGGTTGTTGCTGGCAAAGGAAATCTCGACCAGACAGCGTTTTTTGTCTTGCTCCAAGATCTGCTTAATTACGACCTTGTCTCCTACACTCAGGACATAGCGTCCGCCACCGATAATCGCCAATCCTTTTTCATCTTCTAACAGCAGATCTGAGTGATATAAATACTTCACGACGTCCATATTATTGTTCTCCTCAAGGCTTTGGAGTTAAATTCATTATTCAATATAAAGATAAGCATTTCTATATTTTAGATTTAGCAATTGTCACAAATTATATTTGATATTGCTTAGGCTATTTTTATTATTAGAAGAATATTCTTATATCTATAAAACGCCATTTATTTTTAATAAAGATTCCCTAGTTTGCTTTATTTAGATATAAAAAAACCGTTCCTTAGAACGGTTTGTAATCTGGCATTTTATCATGTGGTGTGGCGATACATTTTTCAGTAAATTCAGCGCGGACTTTCTCACGGGCTGCATCTACATCGGTCTTAATTTCCTGTTCCGGAAGTGCATAGACTTCATCGATAATATTCAGGATAAAACCGCGAGTGATGTCATCATCGATCTTGTTGGCATGCTCAACAGCCTTTTCTTTCTCGATCGCATTCTGACGATCCAGCATAATGGTTCGTGCAGCATTCCCCACACTACGACAATAGCCATGCCACTGCTCTTCAGGGGTTAAAGGTTTTTTCTCTGCACAGCCGACCAGAGCAACCATCAGCGATAAAGCAAATAACTTTTTCATGAATTTCTCCTTCCGAGAGGCACTATAAGAGATCAGCGCAGATTTGTCATTTAAAATGAAATTTCTACCTATTCTTATTGATACTGCCTGCTCGAAAGTAGCATTTCATATCTTAACCACAGCTGGCCTGAACTACTTTCTTAGTGGCTGGATCTACAGTGACCGTCACGCGCTCTTCACGATAATCCATAGTGACAGGCTGGCCAGGTGCAACCATGCGTACCATTTGAGCTTTGGTTTTCTCTTTGATTTGCGCTTCAGTTAAATTGGATTGGCCAACCAGCGCAGCTGCCTGATCAGCGATACATTTAGGCTGGTTTGCTCGGAAATATTCCCATTCTTCGACCACTTGCCCATTTTTTATATGACAATAGCCCACTTGCCCATTAGTTTCATTACGGATTTCCAGCTTTCCACCCTGATTGATACAATAGGCACTCGCTGGATTGGCTGTTCCTAATGACGCAGAGTTTGAATCAGGCGACTGGGTTGTACTACAACCAGCAAGGAGGATGGATGCAAATAATCCGGACAAACCAGATAAAATTATTTTTTTCATGAGCGGTATTCTTCTAAAGGAATTCGCCTTTAATGTAGCATATTCCATTTATAGCGTCAGATCTGAAAAGGCTTGAGTGTTTGTAATTCTGTAAAAAGCGGCAGGATCATTTTTTAATATCATTAGGTTTAACCCCATTTAAGTTCTCACTATTTCCTATGATTTATATCAATCAATAATTAGCTTTTAAAAGTAATCTCTTTCTTAAACTAACTAAAATTTAGATTTAGTTAAATATTGGAATGGCTTTAAGATGACAATGTCATTACATTATTATACAAAGTGTTTATCACCCTTCATCAACCAAGCATTACTCTAATATTTTGTTTTTAGATCATTAAATTAATTATTTCCCAGTTTCTTTGTCCTAGCCTTTTTATGCACGAAGCTTGATGTTTGTACTAGCGGCCATATTGATTTAATATTTGATTGAATTTTAAACTTTATCTCGGCATGCAAGACGATCTCCAGCTTTCTTTAAAAGAATACCTTTCTACGGTTCAGGAAGTGGTTAAAATCACTTTCGATACACCGGTGTGGGTCAAAGCTGAGATTCGAAATTTAAATATCAAAGCTGGCCATTACTATCTGGAACTGGCAGAGAAAGATCCTGACAATGATCAGGTCATTGCCAGTTGCCGGGCCACCATCTGGAAATTTGCTGCGCAGAAAATTGTGACGCAATTTGAACGTGAAAGTGGTATTGAGCTAAGCCGGGACCTTAAGGTTTTAATCAAAGTCAAAGCCAGCTTTGATCCGCAATATGGGTTTTCCCTAAATATTACAGAAATTGATTCTGGATATACCTTGGGAGATATAGCCCGACGTTATCAGCAGATTGTAGAAAGACTGACAACCGAAGGTCTGATTAATCGCAATAAAAATCTCCCTACACCTTTTGACCTAAACCGGATTCTGGTGATTGCTCCAGAAAAGGCTGCCGGTCTGGGCGATTTCAAGAAAGATGCTGATGCTTTACAAAAAGCTCAGGTATGCGAATTTATCTATCACAGTGCGACCTTTCAGGGAAATACGGCACCGCAAAGCATCATGCAAAGCTTGGCACAAGCTTTAAAGCAGTGGGCACAAACGTATCATCACGCGCCTGATCTGATCGTGATCATTCGTGGCGGTGGCGCAGTCAATGATCTGGCTTATTTGAATGACTATGCGCTGGCTGCCCTGCTCTGCAAACGTTCAGTTCCCGTCTGGGTTGGTATTGGTCATGAAAAAGATCGGACGATTCTGGATGAAATCGCTCATCGTTCTTTCGACACACCGAGCAAGGTGATTGCTGGAATTCGCAATCATGTCGTCGAGCTGACGCAAGAAGTTATAAATAACCTGCAAAGCATCCAGCGACTTTCTCAACAGCAAATTCAGGCTTATCAAAACCAGAATGAGCAATATTTAAAACTAATCCAAAATCTGGCCAATCACCAGATTGTGAATGCCTTGCAACGTTTAGAGCAGCTCAAGTCCAATACTTCTAACCTTGCCCAGCAACAGACCCAACTAATTAATCAGCAGCTAGATGCCCTGATGCGGGCAACACTACTGCAAAATCCCAAACATGTTTTGTCCAAAGGCTATGCCATTGTGCGCCAGCAAAAATACGTGGTTCGTTCAATTCATCAAATTGATGTGCAACAACCCGTTCAGGTTGAATTACACGATGGCCTATTTTCAGCACAACTTACGCAGGTAACTCCCCATGAGTCATGATACTTTGAGCTTTCAGGAAGGCTATGACATCTTGAAAAAGAATGCTGAATTACTTGAATCTCAGCAAGAACCAGATATTGATAATTTGATGAAAATCGTTGAAGAGTCTATGCAGGCGTATAAAGCCTGTAAATCCCGAGTGGAAGCCGTTCAGAATGCACTGAACGAGACCTTTAAGGATTAATTTTATTGAATACCTTAAATCAGTATAGCTTGATGATTTAAATGCTTAGGCTATTTTAAAATCTCTTGCCTATAAAAAAGCCCTCATTTAGAGGGCTTTTTATTAGCTTAGAACCGCCAGTTATAGAATAAGTCAATTGCACGCTCTAAAGATTGACTGGCTTCCAGATATAAACGCTGATTCATTTGATAACGTAAAGTCAACTTGTTTACTGGGGTAAATACGCCAACCCCATAACGGATATATAAGTCTGGCGTAATATAACCGGTTACAGACACCTGAGTATCATCCCCGGTTCCCTGTGCATCCAGTGCCAGACCGCTCAAGCCAAAGCTACGGCCAATCTGGTTGGTCAAGGCACGCGTACCGCCTAAGCCCAGACTGATCCCTGCGGCTGCAATGGTGTTATTTACATCAGATCTGAAACCTTCTGCCTGACTCAAGCCTGAAGCCCCTTCATTAATACGACCAGTAATCAGGGCATTCAACGCTTCCTGTTCAGACAGGCCAGCATCATTATAAATTTGAATGGCAGGACTTGAGGCTGTACCAGTGACACGTACACCCACCGTGCTACCTTGAATGGATTTATTGGCATCAATATCCAGGGTTGGATTCGACAACGGGCCATTGAAACGTGCAATTGCACGGTTCAGATCCAGACTTTGTCCATAAGCTTCAATTTTCACCCGTTGTGATACCCCGATCGCACCATTGGCACGCATCGCAGATTCCAGACCACGTTGTGTCAGATTGACACGACCTAAGAGTGGAATACGGCTGTCAAAGCCCTGGAAGATCACCTGATTTCCTAACGACACTGCAACATCTGCGCGAATATCCCATGGACGTGCCGCTTTCAGAATGGCGAGCTGGTCATCTCCCTCACGTACTACGCGTACGTCAGAAGACAAGCCCACAACAGGTTCAGACGCTTCAGGCATAGAAATCAATGCACGAGGAACATCGACCTTACCACTCAAGCTCAATTTTTTATTGAACGGATACATATCCAGGGTCAGATCAGGCGTAACCACCGCAGTAATCAGCGGTGCCTGGCGAATCAGCAGATTTTCACCCTGAAGTTTGAGCTGTACGCGAGGATCACCTTTCCAGTCTACAGAACCAGTTAATTTACCAGCACCACGACCACTATTAAATGCACCATTAATAGTCGCGGTATTTTGACGGACTGATGAATAGAGCTGCACATTGGTTAGATTGACTGGTAATGAAATCATGCTGATCGCCCCGTCCTTAACCCGAATTTCACCCTCAAGTAATGGATCGGTTAACGTTCCGCTAATTTTACCTGCATACGACAGGGTACCATCCAGATTACGCACATCCTGAATGAATGGCTTAAAGACCTTCAGCTGAACCTGGTTAAAGGCAATCTCGCCACGCATTGGTTTATTGTCACGATATGGATCAATAATTACATTGGCATAGCCTGTACCAATATCCGGCGTTTTCACATCCAGACGAATCTGTAATCCAGCGGCCACGCTTTTTGCGACCAGCCCCACTTCATCATATTTTAAAGTCGAGCCTAAATATTCCGGATCATCAGAAGATAAGCCGATCACCCCATTGCGGGTTACCAGACGAGCATCAATTTTCGGTTTAGCACCTTGTGCCCAAGCTGCCTTGGCATAACCATTCACTTTACCGGTTAATGCTATGCCTTCTGGCAGGAAGGCACTAAAGTCAGCCAGATCTAGGTTACGGGTAATAAATGAAGCACTACCTCGAGTTTTATTGACTCGAATTGGCTGGTCAAAGCAAAGTTGACTTTGCTGACTCATCCAACAATGAGCGCCAACAAACAGATCCGACTGTGCAGTGTTATAAATTACAGCTGCATTTTGACGCTGCACCAGATGAGTACGCAGTGAGTCGAAATCACCGCGCTGGATCTGGCCTAACCAATTATTTTGTGCATTAAAACCACCTGCCAGCTGAACAAAAAATTTAGACAGCTTGTTTTCAGCCTGAACTTGTAGCACATGCGCGGCGCGCGTTCCAGCTAGTGAAACTTCACCACGTACAATCTGTCTATTGCCACTACGCAACTGATCCATGGTCGCAGTCAATAAGGTCGGTGTGGTTTGTGAAGTCGGCAACTGACCGCGTACCCGAATCTTGTCTACGCTAAATAGGTTCTTGAAGGCAAAATTATCCACTGCTAGATTCGCAGTTGCTTGTAAACGCGGTTGTGCTTGCATATTAATGTAGCCTTGTACCCGGCCTCTTAATCCTGGATAAAGCTCATATAATGCCGGTGCATTCACTTTCAGTTGCAAATTCTGCGCATTACCTGTGGCCTGTATCTGATTGCTGGCATAAGACAGGAACAGGTTATTGGCTTCAAACTGTTGCGGTACAAAACCACGCTGCTTGGAGTCAATCAATACAGCCAGATTACCCTTACCGCGTACCGGTTTATTATTCAACATACCTGCCAGATTTAAGCGTTGAATCTGGACACGCTTCACTGCATCCGACCAGACACCTTGGGTTTGCAGATTGCCAGACAATTCACCTTTAAGCTTGGCATTGAAATACTGAGGTTTAAAACGCACCAGAGAGGCATTTACATTCCAGCCAATACCATTTGCCAGATTCACCTGACCATTGGCATTAATTTTTCCAGCGACCCCATCATGACGCAGTTCCTTGATATTCAGCATATCAGGCGTACCCGACAAGCGTAGTTTTAACAATCCTTGACTGGCCTTGATCTGACTAGCACTTAATGCACCATCATAATTGACCGCATAACTTTTGAATCCGCCACCTGCTTTTTCATCATGGAACAACAAGGCAATATTACTATTACCTGTCAGATGAACGGTTTCATTTTGCGCAGCCAGTCGTCCAGTCAGATCAACACCGCTGAGGTTAATAATCTGCTGATTCGGGCGTGCATAACCACTGGCTTTTACCCGACCATTCAAGCGGTCAATTGGTGAAGCTGCAGCCAGAGTCTGAGTATTCAGGTTCTGGGCATTTAATACTGCGGACCATCTGAGCTGACGTTTTTCTTCTGGCAGTTCAATTCGTGCATTACCTGTTAGACTGCCGGCCTGTCCATTTCCACTATATTTAAAACTTGGAACATTCAGAATATTATTTTTCAGGTTTAGTTGTGCCTGATACATTCCTGTCGGCAACAGCCCTTCTTCATGCTGAGCAACCTGAGTAGCGACATGGATATTCTGCTGGCCTTCGACCAGTACCAGATCAACATCGCCTGATTCACTTTTTAACCAGCCGATATAAGGCACAGCACGATCAATATTTTTCCAGGCCACATCCAGTAACATCGGTTGAGCTTTATTGTCTTTAACCGGCTTCTGATCCAGCTTGATATTCCAGGTTTCATAGCGGTCAAAATCCACCAGTCCTGTTAAATGCAGGCCATTTTCCAGGTTACCGGTAGAGGCAATATTACCGTCCAGACTTGGTGGCAGAAAGTCCTGCACCACCTGTGGAATTCGCTGATGTTTTGGATCAATCCCATTCATGCGACCTGTCAGATCCCAATCCACCCGATCAGCCCAGCCTACAGTACCTGCCAGACTTACCGAACCTTTCATCAGCTGACCATTTAGATCAGTAATATTGAGCTGATTGACCAGATCGGTATACATTACTGCGGTATATTGCCCATTCGGGATATTTTCACCTTCAATATCGGTGCGAACATTCAGATCCAGGCGCTTGGTATTCCCATTAAACTCAGCCACACCATCTTTCGTAAACAGTTTCTGCTCTGTCAGGATTGGCCAGTGATATTGCTTGAACTGGAGTTCACCACGCATGGGTACATTAGGACGCATCGGGTGCAGGACCGCCCAGCCTGTCAGCAAATCTGGAGTGTTGGTCGCGACCCCGGCCTGAATAGTATCCAGTGTACCTCTAGCACGTACTTGAATATCATGAATATTCAGGCTTTCTCTGAGTGAAGGCAGATTTAAAATCCCGCGTGCATCTAGTGGATATTTACCTTCAAACTGCATTTTCCCGGTAGCTTCGCGTACCGACAGATAGCCCATATCCATGCGGGAATCTTCGAAATTCAGCTCGGTACCTGACCATAATGCTTCATTCAGTTCAATATTATAAAAATCAACTGCATTGGTCTGAGTCTTAATCACCAAGTGATCGAGAAGTAAATGATCAACCCGCAATACAAACGGTAAACGAATTGCATTGAACTTGAATGGCTCATCACTTGGCGGATTTTTATTAATAATCTGTAAATTCAGTACATCTGCTTCAGTCAGATGAATTTCTTTTTTGATAATCGCCCGCCAACCCAGCTTGACATCAGCACGGTCAATTTTGACATCGACCGGCTTCAGGGTGACCAGAACATTTTTCAGGATAATCCCGCGCCACAGGTTCCCACCTTCATATTCATAATGAATGATTTCCTGGCGCTGCATCACCTGATCAAGCAGGAATTTACTGCCTTTATCGGTAGAAAACAGGATCGCCAGTACAGACAGCAGAAAAATAAGAGAAAAAAGGACCGACAATAGAATACTTCTAAAGATACGGCGCTTTTTCGGCACAACTTCAGGTTGTTGCTCTTGTTCTGGCTGTGGTTGGTTCTCGACCATGATCTACCCAAATAACTATTTTTTAATTAATAAATGTTTTATAACTGCGAGCCAATAAAGAAGTGCAGACGAATCGGATAATTGTCATCTGACAGTCCGGTCGCCACATCTAAACGAATTGGGCCAATCGGTGAAGCCCAACGAATCCCCAGCCCCGCACCATATTCTGTTGGATTACTAAAATCCTCATTATAGGCATTTCCGGCATCCGCAAATACTGCAGCGCGCCAGCCTTCCCTGAACTGATAATTATACTCCAGTGAAGCCACACCCAAAGCTTGTCCGCCCACTTTAAAGCCTTCAATTTCCGGAGAAAGACTCTTATAGTCAAAACCACGGATACTTTGATCACCGCCACTAAAATAACGCAGGTTATAAGGTACTTTGGCAAAATCTTCAGTAAAGATATAGCCCAGATCCGCACGACCGACAAACTGATGATCGGCATTTTCACCCAATGAATAGATAAAACGCCAGCCTGCATTCACAATCGCCATATCGGCATCAGACAATAAAGCTTCACTTCCCAGCTCAACCTTATAGGTTTGCTTAAAGCCCTTGGTCGGGTTCACCCGGCGATCACTATCAGTACGGGAAACTTCATAACCCACTAGTAAAGACTGCTGTTCATCTTCAGTATTGAATCTGAATGCTTCCGGAATCTGGCTAAAATCAACAGAACCATCCTGCGTCAGACGATCCAGGCGGTAACGCAAACCATAAGTTTGTTGCCAACTGCCACGCGGATTTTTGATAATCCGGTCAGCACCGAGTACCGCGGATTCAATTAACAGGCCATCACCTTGAGCCACACCATCACGTTCTTCACGCTCATAACCGCCCACGATACTGATATAGTCATTAAGTGGATGGTTGTATGGAATATTATAACGACCATCAATTGATTGACGGATTTGTGACAATTCAAGGTTGGCATCAAATGAGTGGCCACGCTTGTTTACGATCGCGCGGCGATATTGTCCACGTAAGCGTGTTCCGGTATCTGTACCATAACCCAGACCGACTTCGGCACTGTTAAGACGGTCAGCATTCAGTGTCACAATCACCGGAATTTTTTTCTCTTCACGAGCCTGAGCCTTTAAACGTTCTTCTTCGTCTTCTTTGGTCTGCTGCTGAACCCGCAAAGTTCTTAAGTTTGGATTTTCTGCATCACGACTACCGGCGAACTGATCTTCATCCACCACATCCTGTGTAACTTCCTGATCGGATGCCGGTGCAGCTTTCTTGGCTACACCTATTTCATCTTCTGAAAACTTCTGTTCTTCTATCAGACTCTGAATATCCGGTGCCAGTTCCAGCTCCCGATCAATAGGATCAGGGCGAATCGCATCCACCAGCGTATAGTTAAAATAACGTGAGTTGGTCAGGTTGTTGGCCAGGCTATTTACACGCCAGAAGGTGTAGTCTGCACCATCTTCCCAGGTAACCAGACTTTCCAGCACATCACGATTCAGTGGAAATTCTTTTTCAGGATCGCTCATCCTGAACTCTACATTACCCAGTTTATAACGCTCACCTGTTTCAAAGCGCAGGTTCACATCGGCTGTATTTTCGGGTTGGGCAATGCGCACATCATGCAAGCGCCAGTACGCATCAAAATAACCATTATTGCTGGCTGCGGTATTAATCCGGTCTTTGGTTTTTTCATAATCCCCATGGTTAAAGATATCACCTTCTTCCTGTTCCGGTAGAAGGCTAATAACCTGGAACTGCGGCTGTTCACCACCTGGGCCACTAAACTCAATATTATGGGTATTGATAATGACCGGCTCATTCGGGGTTACATAAACTCTGACCCGGCTATCTGATAATTTTTCAAATCTGAACTGGGCATTGTAATAACCTACAGCTTGGGCAGCCTGATTGGACAGATTACGGAGTTGCGGTAATGCAGATGAAAAATCTTCAAAGGATTCCTGGGTAAAGCTAGAAAGTTTAGCTTTTACATTATTTCTAAGATTCGTATAACCTTCTGACTGGGCTTTACGATTCAATCCGCCATTGCTTTGTGCAGTACCATTTCCATTCACAATGACCACATCTGCACTGATCCGAGGCAAACTGGCGGTCATAATCTGGCGAGGTGGACGGATTTTATAAAACAGTCGTTTGAAAATATTCGGACGTTTGTCATTTTCAGGCGTTGTTGGTGCAGGCAATTCAGATAAGGTCGCACCGGACTCATTTCTTTGTACAATGATCTGGCTATCGGCCTGAATGGACTGCATAAGCTGATCAACATTCACAGGTGCCTGATTGATTTCAACCAGTTCCTGCTGACTCATGTCATTGACTACGGTTTCAGTTTGCGCTGATTGGCGATAGGCTTGCGCTTCGCGTTTCGCTTCTTCCGCAACCTGATAAATCTCATTGGCCATGCTCTGGTCAATCGTTTGCACCGGCAGGCTTTCTAAATCATCAAACTCAATTGGCTGAAATTCACCCAGAGACGTTCCCATATTCTGCTGCTCTTGCAGCATTTGCATACTATCTACGGTCGAAGTTTCAGGTTCTAAGGCTTCTTCAACTTTTTCTGTCGCTTCAGCTTCGGTCGTAGCTACCCCTTGTCGAACGGCTTCCTGGGATAACTCTTCGATCATTTCTGCCTGAGAGAGTGCTACCGGAGTTTCGGTCTGCTCGGTCTGTGCCATGCCCTGATGCGATAACATCATGAAAAATATACTCATACATAGCCTGGCTCGGCCATGATATGGTACGAGAGACCCCATACTACGATTCAGCATCGTTTGTTTAAATTTTCTCTTTGCGGGCATAGCAAACTCTAAACGAATACATTCTTTAATTGATTATTTGACCGAAAAAGATAAGCTAAAGAACTTAAATTATTGGGTTTTGCCTTTACATGGACGAAAGTATCTTACATGATTTTTCTCAATGTTTACGTATATCTCACATTTCTTAATAAATCTTAATGTAGCACGTCTTATATGAACAACAATGAACATTTGTTAGCGAGCCGCCGCTTTTTACCCATGTTCCTGACCCAGTTTTTTGGTGCACTGAATGATAATGTTTTTAAACAGGCATTATTACTGGTGATTACCTATGGTTGGATTCAGCAACAATCAGCCAGTATTAGCACACTAAATAACCTTGCCGCACTATTGTTCATTTTGCCTTATTTTATTTTCTCTGCGACGGCAGGCCAGATTGCAGACAAATATGAACGTTCCCAGCTGATTCGCTATTTAAAGATTTTTGAAATTGTGATCATGATTCTGGGGACTGTTGGTTTCCTACTCGGTCATTTATGGATTCTATTGTTCGCCCTGTTTTTAATGGGCACTCAATCCACTTTTTTCGGCCCGATTAAATATGCCATTTTGCCTGAAGTATTAAAACCGGATGAATTGATGTCAGGTAACGCACTATTTCAGTCAGGCACTTCATTAGCGATTTTATTCGGTATGATTCTGGGTGGTGCAGTCATTGCTGCTTCTACAGGCAATCTGATCTGGATCAGCCTGACGGTGTTAAGTATTGCCGTGGTTGGCTATCTCTCCAGTCGTTATATTCTGAAGCAGAGTATTCCAGCACTCGAAATCAATATTGACTGGAACTTTTTCCGGACCAGCTTTCAGACCATTAAATATGCTAAAAGTTTACCGCTGGTTTTTTTAATTCTGCTGGGTAACTCCTGGTACTGGTTTTATGGTGCGACTTATTTGACCCAGATTCCACAGCTTACCTTACAAAACCTGCATGCTTCTGAAAATGTTGCCAGTCTGCTTTTAACCTTTTTCTCTGTCGGGATCGGTTTAGGTTCTTATCTATGCCGTAGATTAGGTGGTACTGAGGTCAATATTAAAATGGTTCCTATTGGCGCTATTGGTCTTGTAGTTTTTGCATTGTATCTGGCAGCAAGTCTTGTCTTTGTTCCGGAACGTACTGGTGCTCTACTTGGCTTGGCAGATGTATTCCAGCAAGGCTGGAGCTATTATCATGTGATGCTGGCGGTAACTTTACTGGGCATTAGTGGCGGTTTTTATATCGTGCCGCTGTATGCCATGATGCAAGCGCATTCTCCCCGCTCACATCGTGCACGTGTGGTTGCAGCAAATAACATCCTGAATGCCGTTTTCATGGTATCTTCTGCTATATTCTCAATTATTATTTTAAGCATTTTAGAGTTTGATCTTAAAATACTTTTCTGTATTACTGCTGTGTTGAGTGGCCTGTTTACTTTATGGCTGCTTTATAGATTGAAATCGATGATCAAAACTGCAAAAGCCCCTTTGGAGGATTAATTCATGCGTCAATATACAGGTGTCGATAAGCTTATTCATTCTTTTGACCAGGCATTACGCAGTCTTGTTCCCGGAACGACTTCCTCACAACGGGAAAATCCAGCCAAACCGGTCGAAACTCAGCTTACCGTAAGTGATGCCCGTCATGTGGCTGGTTTAATGCGTGTGAATCATAGTGGTGAGGTTTGTGCCCAAGCGCTTTATCATGGACAGGCATTAACCGCGAAATTACCAAATGTACGTCGGGAAATGGAACAGGCGGCAATTGAGGAGCAGGATCATCTGGCCTGGTGTGAAGACCGCTTACAAGAACTGGATAGCCATACCAGTTTACTTAATCCGGTCTGGTACGGCCTTTCCTTTGGGATGGGTGCAATTGCCGGCATTGCGGGGGACAAATACAGTCTGGGTTTTGTTGCAGAAACCGAACGCCAAGTGAGTATGCATTTACAGCATCATATTAATCAACTGCCCGCACAAGATGAACGCTCACGTCGCATTCTGGAACAGATGAATGAAGATGAATTGCATCACCGTGATACAGCTTTGGCTGCAGGCGGCGTAGATTTACCCCTTCCAGTCAAGATTGCCATGACCGGTATTTCCAAGTTAATGACTAAAACCAGTTATTATATTTAAGTATCAAATGAAGCCCTCTTTTTTGAGGGCTTTTTTATGCTCAAAATAATTAAGGAAAAATAGTTTAAGAACCCTTTTTTTAAATTTTTTATTTATCATTATTTTATATACTATTTTTATTTAATTTCTATTAAAAAAATTATTACCTAACCCGAATCCTGCTTAAGCCGATGACTTCATAATTTGAATTGTTGGCTTATTTTTATGGATCAGTTGATATGCACACAAGGACGCGTAAATCCCTCCTAGAAATCCATGAACACTACGTGCTTTG